>JBOGJN010000547.1:0-1168 GCA_050745445.1 Thermoanaerobaculia bacterium | reverse complement strand
GGCCGCAGCCGCCGGCCCGAAATTGACGTGGGCCTGCTCGCCAGGGAATTCGGTGGGGGAGGGCACGCCGTGGCGGCGTCGGCCAGCGTCAAGGGCCAGACCCTCGTCGAGGTCAGGGAACGCCTGGCGTACTTATTGACCGAGCGCCACCGGCCCACTCTGCTGGCGCGGGATGTCATGACGACGCCGGTGAAGGCGATCGGCGAAGACGCCACGGTCGCCGACGCGGAGGGTCGCATGACCAAGTACGGCGTCAACGTCCTTCCCGTCCTGGATAGCAAGGAGCGGTATCACGGCCTGGTCACGCGGGAGACCATTCAAAAGGCGCTCTTTCACAAGTTCAGCAAGACTCCCGTGCTCGAATTGATGCAGACGGACGCCTACACCGCCGCCCCGGAGACTCCGTTCCGCGAGATCGAGGCCCGCATGCTCGAGCGGAATCAGCGCTTCGTCCCCATTCTCAAGGCTGACCGGGTGATTGGGGTCATTACGAGGACCGATCTGTTGCGCACGCTCCATGACGATGTGCTCATGGCGGCGCGGGCACGGGCCAAGGGACAAGAGCCGCCTCCCTTCACCTACCGGCGCAACATCCGGGGAATGCTGAAGGAGCGGCTGCCCGATCGGGTGTTCGCCGTGCTGAAGCAGGCCGGCGAGTTGGCGGCTCGCTTGGAGGTGTCGGCCTTCGTGGTCGGCGGCTTCGTGCGCGATCTGCTGCTGGGACGGCCCAACCTGGATGTGGATCTGGTCATTGAGGGGGATGGGATTGCGTTCGCGCGCGCCTTGGGCCGCCAGCAGGGGGCGACCGTCAAGGCCCACAAGCGTTTCGGGACCGCCGTCGTGATTTTTCCCGACGGATTCAAGCTGGATGTCGCGACGGCCCGCACCGAATATTACGAGTACCCGACCGCGCTGCCTACGGTCGAGCGGAGCTCGATCAAGAAGGACCTCTATCGCCGGGACTTCACGATCAATACCCTGGCCGTGCGCCTGAATGCAGATCGTTTCGGCGAGCTCATTGACTTTTATGGAGGACGGCGTGATCTCGACGAGAAGACGATCCGCGTGCTGCACAGCCTGAGTTTCGTGGAGGATCCCACCCGCGTCTTTCGAGCGATCCGGTTCGAGCATCGGTTCGGATTCCGGCTCGGCAAGGAGACCCTCACGC
>JBOGJN010000546.1:0-14784 GCA_050745445.1 Thermoanaerobaculia bacterium | reverse complement strand
AATGATCCATAGGGTCCGGCACCTCGTGGAAGTTGTGAAGGGTTAAGGGATGGTCGTAAAGAAGGGCGGCCGCAAGCCGCCGGCCGCGAAGGCCGCGCCGCAGCGAGCCAAGAAGGCGGCCCCTCGGGCACCCAAGGAAGCCGCAGCCGAGTCGAAGCGCACGGCGCAAGCGAAGACCAAGAGAGTCGCGAAGGCGGCTCCCGCCGCCCCTGAGGCTCCGGAGAGCCCGGCGGAGCGTCCGGTCTTTGCGGGCATCCAGGACCTGCGCCCGGCCGCGGGCGCGACCCACAACCGCAAGCGGGTGGGCCGTGGCCCCGGCAGCGGCCATGGCAAGACCGCCGGCCGTGGCAACAAAGGGCAAAAGTCGCGGACTGGTTACCGGCACCAGCGCGGGTTTGAGGGGGGCCAGATGCCGCTCCACCGCCGCGTGCCCAAACGCGGTTTCACGAACATCTTCCGCGTGGAGTACGAGGTGGTGAACGTTTCAGACCTCGAGGGTTTCGAGACGGGAGAGAAGGTGACGCCCGAGAGCCTCGTCGAGAAGCGCCTGGCCCGCCGGAACCGGCCCGTCAAGATCCTGGGAGACGGGCAGATCGGCAAGGCCCTGACGGTCGCGGCCCACAAGTTTTCCGCCGGCGCCCGGGCGCGGATTGAGGCCGCGGGCGGCCGCTGCGAGGTGCTGGTCCGTTGAGCGCTCTCCAGAGCTTCGCCAACATCTTCAGTGTGCCCGACCTGCGCAAGCGGGTCTTGTTCACGTTCCTGCTGCTGGCCATTTACCGTCTCGGGGCACACATTCCGACGCCCGGCGTCGACCCGGCGGCGATCAACGAGTTTTTCCGCTCTGCGGCGGGTTCGCTGTTCGGCTTCCTGGACATCTTCTCGGGCGGCGCGCTGCGGAGGCTGTCGGTTTTTGCGCTCGGCATCATGCCCTACATCTCCGCCTCGATCATCCTGCAGCTGCTGACCGTCGTCTGGCCGTATCTCGAGAAGCTCTCCAAAGAGGGCGAGATGGGGCGCAAGAAGATCACGCAGTACACGCGCTACGGCACCGTGCTTCTCTCCTTCATCCAGGCGAGCGGCATCGCGCTGTGGCTCGAGAAGCAGGTGGCGCCGGGCGGAGCCCATCTGGTCCCGCATCCGGGCTGGGGCTTCCGGATGATGACCATCTTGACGCTGACGACCGGCACGATCTTCATCATGTGGCTGGGCGAGCAGATCACGGAGCGCGGCATCGGAAACGGCATCTCGCTCATCATCTTCGCCGGCATCGTGGTGGGACTGCCGCGCGCGATCTTTGGCCTGTTCGACATGATCCGCACGGGCAACCTCTCGATCTTGACCTTGATCGGTGTGCTTGCCTTCATGACGGGCATCGTGGCCCTCATCGTCTTCGTCGAGCGGGCGCAAAGGCGCATTCCGGTGCAGTACGCCAAACGCGTGGTGGGTCGCCGCGTCTACGGAGGGCAGAACACGTATCTGCCGCTACGCGTCAACACGGGGGGCGTCATCCCGATCATCTTCGCCATCTCGATCATCCAGATCCCCTATTACTTTTCAAACTTCGTCGGGGCGGACTGGATGAAGAAGGTCACCAACTCGCTGAGCCAGGGCCAGCCGCTCTACGTTCTGCTGTACGCACTGGGGATCCTCTTCTTCTGCTACTTCTACACGTCGATCGTCTTCAACCCGGTGGATACGGCGGACAACATGCGCAAGTACGGTGGGTTCATTCCGGGGATCCGCCCCGGGCACAAGACTTCCGATTACATCGACACGGTCCTTTCGCGTCTGACGATCGTGGGCGCCGTGTACTTGAGCTTCGTGGCGCTTCTGCCGGAGTTCCTGGCGAGCGGGTTCAAGGTTCAGGGCCTTCCCTGGGTCGGGCCCTGGCTCGACACGATCTTGCCGAGCTTTCTCACGCAGGGCTTCGGCTTCAACTTTTATTTCGGCGGCACTTCGCTCTTGATCGTGGTCGGAGTCGCCATGGACACCGTCCAGCAGGTCGAGTCGAAGTTGGTCGAGCACCACTACACCGGGTTCCTGAAGAAAAGCCGGATCCGGGGACGGCGGGGTTAGCCGATGCGCGTCGTTCTCCTGGGGCCTCCGGGCAGCGGCAAGGGCACGCAGGCGAAGCTGCTGTCGGAGCGCCTGCGGGTGCCCGCGATTTCCACCGGCGACATGCTGCGCGCCGCCGTGCGGGAGGGCACGCCGCTCGGGGTCCGGGCGAGGGCCGTCATGGAGGCGGGGCAACTGGTTCCCGACGAGCTCATGATCGGATTGCTCCGCGAGCGGATCGAGGCCGGCGACGCGCGTCGAGGGTTTGTCCTGGACGGCTTTCCCCGAACGGTCGAGCAGGCTCGAGCCCTGGACCGGCTCCTGGAAGGAAATGGCGAGGGGCTTTCCGCCGTTTTGAACCTGTCCGTTCCCCAGGCGGTGGTCGTCGAGCGGTTGCGGGGGCGCAAGTTGGAAGAGCGGCGCTCGGATGACCGTCCGGAGACGGTTCGGGAGCGCTTGCGCGTTTACCGCCAGAACGCGGAGCCCCTGGTTCGCTTTTACCGGAAGCGACGGTTGCTGGCGGACGTGGACGGCGTCGGGGAGGTTGCGGAGATCGCGGCAAGAATCGGCCAGGCCCTGGCTGGCGTGACCGCGCCATCGGCGCGAGGAGTCGTGGCGTGATCACATTGCGCAGCCGTGACGAGCTCGTGAAGCTCGAGGAAGCCTCGCGCGTCGTTCTGGAGACGCTGGACGTCGTGGAGAAGGCGGTCGCGCCGGGCGTGACGACCGGGGAACTCGACCGAATCGCCGAGCAGGAGATCCGCCGGCGGGGAGCCCGGCCGGCCTTCGTGGGCTACCGCGGGTATCCGAAAACGCTTTGCACTTCCGTCAACGACGAAGTCGTGCACGGCATCCCGGGCAAGCGCGTTCTGAAAGACGGCGACATCATCGGCATCGATTGCGGCGCCGTCCTGGACGGCTACTACGGGGATGCGGCGCGGACGCTGCCGGTTCTCCAGATCTCGGTCGAGAAGATGCGGCTTCTCGAGGTGACGCGGCAGGCGCTTGCGGCGGGGATCGCGGCGGCCCGGCCGGGCAACCACGTCTCGGACATCGGCGCCGCCGTGGAACGCGTGGCCATCGCGTGCGGCTACGGCGTCGTGCGGGATTTTGTCGGCCACGGGGTCGGAACCGCGCTCCACGAGGAGCCGCAGATCCCAAACTACGGGCCGCCGGGACGGGGCATCGTGCTGAAGCCGGGAATGGTGATCGCCATCGAGCCGATGTTGAACCTGGGAAGGGCCGAGGTGTCGGTGGACCCCGACGGCTGGACCGTGCGGACGCGGGACGGGAGCCTCTCCGCGCACTTCGAATACACCGTGGCGATCGAGCCGCAGGGGGCAGTGATTCTCGGGATGGGCCGGCTGGCGGACGCCGCGGCGGGGAGAGACCCCGCTTCCGCGGCGGTGGGAGCGTAGCGTGCCCAAAGAGGAGGCGATTGAGGTCATGGCGACGGTTGTCGAGCCTTTGCCCAACGCCATGTTCAAGGTGGAGCTGGAGAACAAGCACCAGGTCCTGGCCCACATCTCGGGCAAGATGCGGAAGAACTTCATCCGGATCCTGCCCGGCGACAAGGTCTTGGTCGAGCTGTCCCCTTATGATCTGTCCCGGGGCCGCATCATCTATCGGTACAAATGAAGTCGAGAGTCAAGAGTCGAGAGGCAAGAGTGAAGAGCCCGGCCGTCGCCTTGGGCAGCCGCGAGAGCCGAACTCCCAACTCTCTCGACTCTCGACGGCGAACGGAGTGAGCGAGCATGAAAGTCCGAGCGTCAGTCAGGAAAATTTGCGGCAAGTGCAAGATCGTGCATCGTAAGGGAGTTGTGCGGGTGATCTGCTCGATCCCGAAGCACAAGCAGAGGCAAGGATGAGGGCAATTTCGAAATTCGAAATTCGAAATTCGAATTTGGGAATCAAGCCTTTCGGTTTCTAGAGAGGAGACGAAGTGGCACGTATTGCTGGCGTCGATCTGCCGCTGAACAAGCGGGTAGAAATCGGTCTGACCTACATCTACGGAATCGGCCGTCCGAAGTCGAACTTCATCCTCGAGAAGGCGGACGTCCGGCCCGATACACGGGTCAAGGATCTTTCTGAGGAGGAAGTCGTCCGCATCCGCAAGGTCATCACCGACGACGTGAAGGTCGAAGGGGACCTGCGCAAGGACGTGGCGATGGACATCAAGCGGCTGATGGACGTCGGCTGCTACCGGGGAATGCGCCACCGCAAGAACCTGCCCGTCCGCGGACAGAGGACGCACACGAACGCCAGGACCCGGAAGGGCCCGCGCAAGCAGACGATCGCCGGCAAGAAGAAGGCAACGAAGAAGTAATTTCGAAATTCGAATTTCGACATTCGAAATGGAAGCTTGAGGGAACGAAATGGCTGAAGCGACACCGACACCCGCGGCGGAGGCTCCGGAAAAGGGCGTGAAGCCCAAGGGCAAGCGCGCCCGGACGGGGAAAAAAGAGAAGAAGAACATTCCGCATGCCATGGCGACCGTGCAGGCGTCTTTCAACAACACAGTCATCGCGATCGCCGACCAGGAGGGAGGCGTGCTCGCCTGGTCCTCGGCAGGGCGGATCGGTTTCAAGGGCTCGCGCAAGGGCACTCCCTTCGCCGCGCAGCTGGCCGCGGCCAACTGCGCCGAGATGGCCAAGGAGCATGGCGTTCGCTCGATCGACGTACGGGTCATCGGACCGGGGGCGGGCCGCGAGTCGGCGATTCGAGCCCTCCAGGCCAACGGTCTCGACATCAAATCGATCAAGGACTCGACACCGATTCCGCACAACGGATGCCGGCCGCGAAAGCGAAGGAGAGTGTAGAGAAAATTCGAATTTCGAAATTCGAATTTCGAAATTGTCTGTAAACCGGCTCCCGAGTCTCGGCCGGGAAGAAGGACGCTAAACAGCGAGAGGCTCGACGGAGGTTAAAGGACATTGGCCCGTTACACTGAATCGGTTTGCCGGCTCTGCCGGCGCGAAGGGATGAAGCTGTTCCTGAAGGGGGACCGCTGCTTCAAGGACAAATGCGCGATCGAGCGCCGCAACTACCCCCCGGGCCAGCATGGCCGCCGCCGCAGCAAGCTGCTGGGCTATGGCATCCAGCTGCGAGAGAAGCAGAAGGTCAAGCGCATTTATGGGCTGCTGGAGAGCCAGTTCCGCCTGACCTTTGCACGCGCGGAACGCCGTAAGGGGATCACGGGTTCGAACCTTCTGGAGGAGCTCGAGCGGCGTCTGGACAATGTGGTGTACGCCCTCGGGTTCGCCGCCTCGAGGGCTCAGGCACGGCAGCTCGTGAGGCACGGCCACGTGACCATCAACGGGAAGAAAGTTTCGATCCCTTCTTACCGCGTGGCCAAGGGTCAGACGATCGCCATCAAGGAAAAGAGCCGCTCGAATGAACAGATCAAGGTTTCCGTCGAGACCGCCCGGGCGCGGGGCGTGCCGGCGTGGCTCGACCTCTCCCCGGAGACCTTCTCGGGGACAGTGACGGAACTGCCCAAGCGCGACGAGATCAAGCTGCCCATCCAGGAGCAGCTGATCGTCGAGCTTTACTCCAAGTAAAACCGCGAACGGAGGACAAGATGACTCTTTGGAAAGGGTTTCAGAAGCCAAAGCGCCTCGAGGTGGACGCCGAGACGCTCACGGCCACGTACGGGAAGTTTTACGCCCAACCCTTCGAGCGGGGGTTCGGCACAACGGTCGGCAACGCGCTCCGACGCGTGCTTCTCTCCTCGATCGAGGGAGCGGCGATCACGGCCGTCAAGATCGAAGGGGTCCTGCACGAATTCTCCTCGTTGCCGGGGGTCGTGGAGGATGTGACGGACATGATCCTGAACTTGAAACAGATCCCGATCAAGATGCACACGACCGAGGAGAAGATGCTGACGCTCGAGGTGGAGCGCAAAGGGAAGGTGACGGCTGCCGACTTGCAGGGGGACTCGACGATCGAGATCCTCGACCCGGCGGGCCCGATCGCCACGTTATCGGAAAACGGCAAACTGGAAATGGAGATGCGGGTCTCGATTGGTCGCGGGTACGTCTCGGCCGACAAGAACTTCGACGAGGACATGGGAATCGGCTACATCCCGATCGACTCCGTGCATTCTCCCGTGCGCCGCGTGAACTACCATGTCGAGGCGGCACGCATCGGCCAGGCCACCGACTATGACCGGTTGGTTCTGGAGGTGTGGACCAATGGCACGGTCTCGCCCACGGATGCCGTGGGTCTGGCCGCCACCCTCCTGCGCGATCACCTGACGATCTTTGTGAACGCCGAGCATGAGACGGCGCTCGAGGGGTCGGGGGAGGGGGAGCTGCCGGCCAACCTGGCCGAGTACCTGAACCGCTCGGTGGACGAGCTGGAGCTGTCCGTGCGGAGCGCCAACTGTTTGAAGAACGCGGGGATCCGCACGATCCGGGATCTGGTGCAGAAGACGGAAAAGGACATGCTCGAGACGAAGAACTTCGGGCGCAAGTCCTTGAACGAGATTCGCGACATTCTGCGGCCGATGGGTTTCTCGCTCGGCATGGAGCTCGAGGCGGCCGAGACGAAAAGCGAGTAATCCACCATGATGCACAACCGGGCGGGGCGCAAGCTCCGACGCACGACCGCTCATCGGCTCGCGATGTTTTCCAATCAGCTCGCCTCGCTGATGACGCATGAGCGCATCCAGACCACGCTCGCCAAGGCGAAGGAGCTGCGGCCGCTCGCCGAGCGTCTGATCACGACGGCCAAAGAGGACGGTGTGGTCGCGCGCCGCAAGGTGGCTCGCTGGATTCCGGACCGCTCGACGGTCAGAAGGGTCTTCGAGAAACTGGCGCCCCGGTTCGTGGATCGGCCGGGAGGCTACACGCGGATCCTGCATCTGGGCCCGCGCCGGGGGGACGCGGCCGAGGCGGCGATTCTGGAGTTCGTGGACTACAAGTTCGAGGTGAAGGAAAAGGCCCCAAAGAAGGAGTCCCTGGCGGACCGGGCGCGGCGCGCCTCCGGAGGACGGGTCGAAACCGTCCGCAAGGAGACGCCGGAGCCGGAAGAAGGCGAAGAAGAGAGCAAGCCCGCGAAGAAGGCGGCTCCACCGCCGAAAAAGGCAAGACCGGCCCGCGGAGAGAAGCTCGACAAGGCGGCCCGACCCGCGCCGAAGAAAGGGCCCTCCCGAACCGGTCGTACGAAGCGCGGCGAGTAGCCTGCGACGGAGAGACCGGGGGGACGGGGTGAAGGGGCGACCGTCTCCCAGTCTCTCGTTCCCCCTGTCGGCTCCTCAGAGCCTCAGAGCCGCTCGCCTTTGGGCGGCAGCCTGGGCCGTTTTCCTTTTGGCGCTCACGTCCTGGCCAGGGCCTCCGCGGGTCCCGATCCTCTCCGGGATCCCTCACTTCGACAAGCTGGTGCATGGGGTGCTCTATGCGGTGGAGGCCTTTCTGCTCTACCGCTCCGTCAAGTGGCCGGGGCGCCCGCGCTTCACTTTTTCGAGAGTCCTGGTGATCCTCGGCGCGATGGCCGTGTGGGGCGTGGCGGACGAGACACATCAAACCTGGATCCCGGGGCGGTCCATGGAGGGAGGCGATGTCGCGGCGGACGTCGCTGGCGCGGCCGCGGGAGCTCTTGTGGCTTCTCTTGCGAGTCGACCGCGGCCGCGAGCTCTTAGTCTTTAGCTGTTAGCTCTTAGCTCTTAGCTTCTAGCTCCTGGCTGCGGAGACACAAGCAGGGGCAACCTCCGGCTAACAGCTAAGAGCTACTTCTTGAAGAAGCCCTGCCCCTGTGCGACCTTGCCGCCCCGTTCGGTCCCCATGACCTGCTGGTTCAGTTCCTTGATTCGCTCGTTTAGCTGCGCGATCTTGGCCTGGTATTCCTTGGTCACGCGCTCGGTCTCGCTCTTCTGGCGCTGGTTCTCGTCCTCCAGTTCGGAGACGGTCTGCGTGCGGCCTTCCACCGTGTGGCGCTGGTTCTGCACCTCACTGGCGTAGCGCGCGATCTCTTCGTCCTTCTCCGACAAGCGCAGTCTCCACTTCTCCTCCTGCTCTTCGTAGAGTCGCTTGACGTCCATGAGCTGGGTGATGGCGGAGAAATCGTTGTCCGATGCCATAAGGCCTCCTCGTTCGTCCTCCTCGATTTCGGGGAAGAGCTTGCGAAGCTTCAGGGACAGGTCCTCGGGATCCGTCGAGAGCTCCATGGCGCGGTTGTAGTTGATCTTCCCGTTGACGAGCAGGGCGAGCAGCGATTGATTCATCGACTGCATTCGGTAGTAACCCACGGAGGATTCGATCTCCTCCGCGATTTCCTTGATCTCTCCGGTTTCGATGTGCTTGGCGATCTTGGGGGAGTTGATCATGATCTCGCAGACGGGCACCATTCCGGAGCCGTCCGACTTTTCGATCAGCCGCATCGAGACGATCGCCCGCAGCACGAGCCCGAGCTGGGCCCGCAGCTGCTGCTGCTGGCCCGCCGGGCAGCTGTCGATCAAGCGGTCGATCGACTGTCCGGCGCTGTTGGTGTGGAGGGTCGAAAAGACCAGGTGGCCCGTCTCGGCCGCCGTGATGACGGTCTGCATGGTCTGCCAGTCGCGCATCTCGCCGACCATGATGACGTCCGGGTCCTGGCGCATCATGTTCTTCAGGGCCTCGGGGAAGCTCGGGGTGTCGGTGGAGATCTCCCGCTGCGACACGGCGGCCTTTCCGTCGGCGAAGAGGTACTCGATGGGGTCCTCGATCGTGACGATATGGACGGCCCGCTTCTCGATGACCGAGCGGACGATCGCCGCGAGCGTCGTGGACTTGCCCGAGCCCGTGGGCCCCGTGATGAGCACGAGACCGGCCGGGATGTGAACGAAGGTCTCCAGGACCTCCGGCAGGCCGAGCTCCGTGATCTCCGGAATTTTGAAGGGGATCCGCCGGAAAACGGCCGCCATCGAGCCCCTCTGTACGAACATGTTGGCCCGGTAGCGGGCCACGCCCGGTAGCCCGTACCCGAGATCGACCGACTGATTCTGCTCGAGCTTCTGCTTCTGGGCCGGGGTCAGGATCTCGCAGAGCATCTCCTGTAAGTCCTTGGGCTGAAGAGCATCGGTGTTCAGAGGGATGAGCTTTCCCTTGATCCGCAGCAGCGGCGGGCGCATGGGCTTCAAGTGGAGGTCCGAAGCCTCCTTCTTGGCCATGAACTTTAGGAGCTCGGAGAGTGTCAAGTCTACCGAATTATAGCGGGTGCGCGGCTCGCAGGCAGCCCTTGCGTGAAGGTGCTTGCGCAGAGCCACTTGCGTGCCTCCCGCCGATTGCGGACGCGCCCCCGCAGGATCTCGAGCTCGAGTTCCCGCAAGAGCTCACCCACGGCCGGCCCTTCGGGGATCGAAAGCCAGGCGAGAACGTCCGAGCCCGTCACCCGTGGCCCGCGGCGGGGGCGGGCGGCGCGGCGGCCGAGGTTCCGGGCCCGTCTGCGTTGGCTCGGGTGTAGGAGGCGGAGCAGACGGAGGGCGTCCTTCGCGCCGGCGCCGCTGTCGCGCACCCATCGCCAGGCGTCGGCTGAAGAACGGATGCGTCGGGCACTTTGCGTCAACTCCAGAAGCCTGGCGATCCTGCCCGCTTCTTCACGGCTAAAACGCCGCGCCGCGAGCCAGACAATCACATCGGAGGGAGAAAGGCGAAGCCGCGCCGCGATCAGTGCAAGGCGGAGCTGCCGGCGCCCTTGCGGCGGGCAGCGGCGAAGCGCGGGGGAATCGAGGATCGAAAGCCTCCGGGCGAGGCCCTCAACGCGGCTGGACGGCTCGAGACCGAGCGCCGGCGCGAGGACACCGGCCGTCGCAGACCACCGCAATGCCGGCAAAACCTCACCGGCTTCCAGCAGCTTCGTGAGCTCCGTCCGGATCCGCTCCGGCGCCACACGGGCCAGGTCCCCTGCAACGTTCCGGCAGGCTCCGGTCGTCTCGCCATCCGGCCAGAGACGATGCGTCGCGGCCAGACGCGCCGCTCGCAGGGCCCGCAGCGGGTCCTCCGCGAGGTTTCTCGCTGCGACCAGGCGCAGACGCCCCCGGACGAGATCACGAGCGCCTTCGAAGGGATCGAGCCACCGGTGCGTTGCGATCTCGAGAGCCATCGCGTTCACGGTGAAGTCGCGGCGGGCAAGATCCTCCTCGATCTTCGCGCCCGCAAGCTCGACCAGGTCGAGTTCGCGTCTGCCGGCCACACGGAAGACCCGGGGAACGCTGCGCGAGAGGGCGACTGCCGTTCCGAAGCCCCGGCGTTCGAGCGCCCGGGCGAGCGGCTCGGCGTCGCCGGAGACGGCCAGATCCACTTCGAGCACGGGTCTGCCGAGCAGCAGGTCACGCGGCGCGCCGCCCACGATCCAAACGCGCTGCCGGCGGGCGCGGGCGAGCGTGTCGAGAGCGCGGATCTCGGGACGGCGCAAGAGACTCGCGATGCGGCGCGCCGAGCGCCGCAGAATTCTTTTCGCCGCCGGAGAATCCTGGGCGTCTCGCCTCAAAGGCGCGGTCCTCCCATTCGAGCGGAGCGAAACACGTCTTACAATGGCTCCGGTGGCTGAATCCTCATCCGTCGGTCCGGAGGTCGTCCGCAAAATTGCGGCGCTGGCTCGCCTGCGCGTGCCCGACGCGGAGCTGTCCGCCTGGAGCCGCCAGCTGTCCCGCATTGTCTCCTATATCGACCAGTTGAAGGAGCTGCCCGAAGAGGCTTTCCAGGCCGGGCCCGCCGAGGCGACGCCGCTGCGCGCGGACTCTCCCTTTCCCGGGGGCGGGCAAGAGGCTCTCGAGGCAAACGCTCCCGCACTCCTCCACGGGCACGGTGTCGTGCCCCGGGTCTTCGGCGGGTCACTGAGCGATGCCGAGTCCGCACCGCAGACCTCGCGACCGGCTTCCCTCGGTCGGACCTCCAAGAGCAGGTCCAAAGACGGCGATGCGAGGTGAGTCGCGGAGCCACGGGAGCCGGCGTGAGTGACTCCTCCTCCCGTGAGAGTGTGCTCGGCATCGTAGCGGACGTCTCTTCCCGCCGCCGTTCGGCGGAGGAAGTGACGCGAGAAGCGCTCGGCAGAATCGCGCGGTCGGACACCAAGCTGCGAGCCTTTCTGGAGGTCACCGCCGAGCAAGCCATCGCAGAAGCTCGGACGACGGACCGGCGCGTCCAGAAAGGGGAGGAGCTTGCCCTGGCCGGCGTGCCCGTGGCCGTCAAGGACAACATGTGGGTCGAGGGCAGGCTCGCCACCTGCGCCTCCAGAATCCTCCGCGGTTTCCGGCCGCCGGGGGACTCGACGGCGGTCGCGCGTCTGCGCCGGGCGGGTGCGGTTTTCGTGGGCCGCACGAACATGGACGAGTTCGCCATGGGTTCCTCGACGGAGAACAGTTCCGTTCAGGTCACGCGTAATCCCTGGGATCTGCAGCGGATCCCGGGCGGCTCCTCGGGCGGGAGCGCGGCAGCCGTCGCCGCCGGGTTCGTCCCGGCCGCGCTCGGATCGGACACGGGAGGCTCGATCCGTCAGCCCGCGGCCTGCTGCGGTGTCGTGGGTCTCAAACCCACGTACGGCCGCGTCTCGCGGTACGGTCTCGTGGCCTTCGCGTCTTCGCTCGACCAGATCGGCCCCTTGACGGGTAACGTCTCCGACGCCGCGCGTCTTTACGCCGTGGTTTCCGGCGTCGATCCACTCGATTCGACCACGGCGGACGTCTCCGTCGGGGATCCGGAGAGGGCTCTGGGGCGCGGTGTCCGCGGCGTGAAGGTCGGGTTTCTGGCCGAAGCAGACGTGGAAGGGCTCGACCCGGAGGTGTCCGCCAATTTGACCGACGCGCGACGCGCCTTTGCCGGTGCGGGGGCCACGGTCGCAACCGTCTCCGTGCCGCGGGCCCGCTACGCGATCGCGATCTACTACGTCGTGGCGAGCGCCGAGGCTTCTTCGAACCTGGCCCGGTTTGACGGCGTGCGCTACGGGCCACGCGCGAGCGAGAAGGATCTGCTCTCTCTTTACGTCGAGAGTCGCACGGCGGGATTCGGGCCGGAAGTCAAGCGGCGGATCCTGCTGGGAACCTTCGCGCTCGCGGCCGGCTACTACGAGGCGTACTACGGCCGGGCCATGCGCGCGCGGCAACTTCTCGCAGACGACTTCGAGCGCGCGTTCTCCGAAGTGGACGTCGTCGTGTGCCCCTCGATCCCCGCCCCCGCCTTCCGGGTCGGCGAAAAAGTGGACGACCCACTCAAGATGTACCTCTCCGACATCTTCACGGTGCCGGCCTCGCTGGCAGGGCTTCCGGCGATCTCGGTCCCGTCGGGTCTCTCGCGCAAGAGGCTTCCGCTTGGGATCCAGATCATGGCCCCGCGTTTCGCCGAGGACACACTTTTCGCTGCCGCCCGCGCGTTCGAGAGGGAGATCGCGTTTACGGACGAGATTCCGCCGGCCATTCGTCCCGGACGCAAGACGGCAAGACGTCGAACGTGAAGCCGGGGACGGTTCTCGGTCCGTTGGGCCTGCTTTTGCGCCTCGCGTCGAACCTTTCCCGGCCGCTCTTGTTCCTTACGGCCGCCTCTCTTCTCGCGGCCGTGAGCCCGAAGAAGGCGGCCAAGGTCATCAGCATTTCTCCGGAGCTGAACGTGTCGGTCACTCAGGGTGAAGAGGTCTTTCTCTCCGCTCGCCCCTTGCCGGATGAAGGGCTGGACGCCTTCGTGCGGCGTTTCACGGACGATCCGAAGACAAAGAAGGAAGTCCTGTCGCAAAACGGAGGGATGAAGCTCCTGCGCAAGGATGTCTTCGTGCGCGTCCCGTACCGGCTTCTCTCGGACAACTATCGGAAGATCGCGATGGAGGCTCTCTTTCCACAGGATCGGGCCGACCCGACGGGTTGGACGCACGTCGTGACGGCGCCGGCCGGTCATCCCGAGAGCCTCTGGCGGATCGCCGAGTGGTTCACCGGAGACGGCGCGAACTACAAGGCAATCCGTGCCCGGGAGGGGATCACGTCTCTCTCGACGGAGACCGGACAGAGCGTGCACATCCCCGCCGGGCTCTTGCTGTCGGCCTTCCGGAGCGAGGTTGCGAGCGCTTTGCCAGAGGCTCCTCTGGAATTCGGGCATGACCAGAAGGGGCGGTACGCGACCTACAGATTGAAGAAGGGGGAAGCCCTCTATTCGGCGGTCGTGGTCCGGTTTACGGGTCGCGTGCACGCCGAGGACGTGAATGCCAAGGCGGCCGAGATCGCGGCCCGAAGCGGCGTCACCGACGTGCATGCAATCCCCGTCGATTACCCGATCCGGATCCCGGTGGAGGATTTGGCGCCGGAGTTCAGGCCGCTGGATGACCCGGCGCGCATCGAGGAGGAAAAGGCGCGGCTGGAGGCGGCCCAGTTTGTCAACCGCGTTCGGGCGGCCGACCTTTCCGGCGTCACGTTCGTCCTGGATGCGGGGCACGGCGGCCGGGACACCGGCGCGCTCGTGAACGGTGTGGAAGAAGCGCGGCACGTCTACGACCTGGCCTGCCGGATCGAGACGCTTCTGCGCCAGCACACAAAGGCGAGGGTGGTCCTGACCGTGCAACCCCAGGCTCCCTGCCGCGCGCAGCCTTCCGACGCCGTCGCCGACGCGCGAGGCGCCCGTGTTCTGACACACCCTCCCTACGCGCTGGACGACGCCGTGGCGGGAGTCAATCTGCGCTGGTATCTGGCCAACTCCATCCTGCGGCGCGTCGAAAAGGACGGCGGCTCGGAAGATCGGACGGTCTTCCTGTCTCTCCATGCCGATTCGCTTCACCCCGCGGTCCGGGGGTTGATGGTTTATGTCCCCGGCGAGAAGTTCCTGAAGGAGAAATTCGAGAAGACGGGGGAGGTCTATGCGTCGCGCCGGGAAGTGCGGGAGGCGCCTCGCGTCTCCTTCTCGCGCAAGGAGCGGATCAAGGCGGAAGGGCTCTCACAGGATCTGGCCGAGAAGATCGTGTCCGCGTTCCGGGCCGAGGGGCTTCCCCTGCACGCCTTCCAGACTGTCCGCAGAAACGTCATCCGCGGCGGCCGCGAGTGGGTGCCGGCGATTCTGCGCTACAACCGCATCCCGGCTCGAGTGCTTGTGGAGGTCTGTAACTTGAACAATCCAGACGACCGCAAGCTTCTTGTGACCCGCGGCTACCGCGACCGCGTCGCTCGCGCTCTTGTCTCCGCGCTTGTCTCCTTCTACGGCGGCGAAGGGGGCAAGACCGTTACGGCGTCTCTCAAAAAGCCCGATCGGCGTTCAAACACCTCGTCGGCGGACTGAAAGGGCACGGCCCGGCTCACGGTGCGGCCGGTCGTTCTCCTGCCGAGGAGAGTGGCTGAACCTCCTGCTCGGAGAGACCATGGAGAGGCGGGACATCCAGACCGCGCAGACCCGCCATGAGATAGAGCCGCCCGCGGCTGGTGGCGAAGGCAGATCCGCTGGATCTTCTGGCAAGGCAGCGGTGCCATTACCGGACCTTCCAGAGTTCCCAGCCCGCAAAACTTAACAAGCCTACGATCAGCGCGATGTACGCGACAAGGAACGCGATGGCAATGAACTTGGCTCGCCGAAGGGCCCCGGCGAGAAACTCCGCGAAGAACGACTCAGGCACCAGGAGAACTCCGATGCATAACAGCGAGGCAGCCGCGACCGGCTCGAGAACGAGGAGTGCGAAGGCCCAGGCCGCCCAGTGGTGGACCTCGCGCATGAGCGCGTAGCTACCCCACAGACTGCCGACGCCTCCGAGTAGGAGATAGATGACCACGACCACCCTGCCACGCAGGCG
>JBOGJN010000545.1:0-4431 GCA_050745445.1 Thermoanaerobaculia bacterium | reverse complement strand
CAGAATTCGATCTGGTACAACCGGTCCTGGAGCACGACGCTCAAGTCGAACTTCGATGCCCTAATCTACGCGCTCCTGACCGCCGGAACCTTCGGCTGGCTCTGGCCGAAATGACGGGCTGCGAGGCGCCGCCGCGAAGGCGCCTCGCCACCAGCCGCTGAGCGAACCTCAAACGAGAGTTGGCCACCGGCGGAAAGCACGGGCTGGCCGACGGCCCGTCGGGGACCTTCGGTTTCGGAGCGGAAAGGTCGAGCCCCGGTACATCGGCGCCGCGATCCGCCGCGGCAAGCGTCCTCAGCGAGGCCATCAGAACGCCGGCCGGGCGGTGCCCGGCTTCCCCCGGAAAGTGTGATATGGTGCGCTCGCTCTCGTTTCGCTCGCCTTTTGTCAGACCTTGTCTGCCGAAATCCGAACGTTTGAGAAAACGGGATGGCGTGGGCGCTGCCTCGGCGGGCGTTCACGTACGAAGACCGCCGGGGATTGGCCGGAGCAATCCGGCACGAAGGACGTTTTCGATGAGACTCTATGTGGGCAATCTCTCTTTCGACACCAACGAGAGCGAACTCCGCGAGCTCTTCACGCCATTTGGCGAACCGGAGTCGGTCAAGATCATCACCGACCGCGACACGGGCCGCTCCAAGGGCTTCGGCTTCGTTGAATTGACCAACAACAGCCAGGCGACGGCCGCGATGGGGGCCTTAAACGGCAAGGAAGTCAACGGGCGCGCTCTGACCGTAAACGAAGCCAGACCGCGCAACGAGGCCTCGGGCAACCGGGGTGGTTACGGCGGCGGCCGCGGGCGCTACTGACGCGCCTCGCCCTCCGATGACCCCGGGGCAACGCCGTAAGAGCGTTCTGACCAGAAGAGGAGGAACGGTGAAGACCAAGGAAGCCGCCGTCGCATCGGAAAGCGTTTACACGGCCCGGCTGACGCTCAAGCAGTGGCTACAGGCTCTGGAAGACGCGGGCTTGCTCAAGCCCGGAGCCACCCTCCGGATCCTGACGAACCGCAAGCTCAAGCGAGTCTCCCTGCCCAGCGCTCCGGCGGCATAACGACCGCGGCCCCCGGGGCCGCGCCCGGGGCATCGCGCAACCAGACGCTACGCCGGCGGCAGACCCGTTTCGATATCGGCCTTGGGAAGCGGGACGGCGGTCTCTTTCTTTCCCTGATCCACACAGACGTAGCAGGGTTTGTACACGTTGTCGTAACCCATCTGCATTTCGCGGTTGGTGATGAAGATCTCACGCGGCGGGTAGGGAGCGTCAAGCCTCTTCAAAGTCAGCAGAATGCCGTTGCGGTTGCGTACCCGCTGCGCGATCGCGAAGCGGTGTGGTGGCTTCTGCGGGCATTCATATCCGGTCGTCACGTCAGCCCCCACGCGTCGCTTCTCCCTTCTTCCAGGCCGGGGAACCAAAGGCTTCCTCCAGGGTCCGGTGGACCGCGAAAACCGTATTGAGCTGCGTCACCTGCAGGAGCATCGAAAGCGACTCGTTCGGGTTGACGAGAAGCATCTCGCGTCCCGTCGCATGCAGGCGCCGCAGCGATCCGACGAGCATGCCGAGCGCGGTCGAGTCCAGATGTTTCACATTCGTCAGGTCGATGACCGTGGCCCCGGACCGCTCCCGGTCCACCCGCTCCAGCAGCTCCGCCAGGGCACGCGTGCCCTCGCCCAGCGAAAGCGTCCCGGCAATGCGGACGATCGTGTTGCTTCCCCGCGGATCCTCTTCGATCTTCATGTCCGGATGTTAGGAGGGAGGACTCTCTCGCGGTCTCTCTGTCTTACTCCTCCGCCGGGCCCTTCCCCTTGCGGACCAGGATTCCGCCGCGCGCGATCATCCCTTCCGCCGAACGGACCTCCCCCTCGAATTTCAGAATCGCGCCAAAACGCGACGCCAGGCGCACCTCGATCTCGAGAGTCTCTCCCGCGCGGGGCGCGCGCTTCGCTTCGAAGCCTTCGATTCCGGCAAGGTATCCGCGCCGGCCGATCTCCGAGTCTCCCCCCTCGAGCAGCAGCGCGGCCTGAGCGATCGCCTCCGCAAGCAGCACAGGCGAGACCCAGCCTTCTCCCATCGCCGCGCGTCCGTTGGCCGAAAGCCGCACCTCAACTGTTCCCGCCGAGAAGTCGGCATTCCGCTCGCGCAGGATTGTGTCGACGAATCGAAAGGGATAGACGTGCGGAAGCGCGTCGCCGGCCATCAGGCGATCTTTTTTTGCTCGATGAAGTCGCAGAGAGCATTGACCGAGGCGAAGGCCTTGACCCCCACTTCCTCGTCCTCGACCTTGATGCCAAACTCCTGCTCGAGCCCGAGGACGAGCTCCAGAGCATCGATGGAGTCGAGTCCCAGCCCCTCGCCAAAGAGAGGCGCGTTGTCGCCGATCGTCGCAGGGTCGATGTCCAGCTTCAAACGGCGCACGATCAGTTCCTTCACACGCCGCGCCAGATTTTCCGGTGCCATGAGGTCTCCTCGAGCCAATTATACCGAGCCGGGAAACGGAAAACGGGAAACGGGAAACGAAACCAAGAAAGCGAGAACGAGCGCCGCCTCCCCACTCGTTTTCCGTTTCACGATTCCCGTTTTACGCCCCGTCTAGGCCATTCCCCCATCCACACGCCAGACCTGACCCGTGATGTAGGAGGCGCGGTCCGAGGTCAGGAAACCCACGACGGCGGCGACTTCCTCCGGCCTGCCAAAGCGCGCCATCGGGATGCGGCGCAGAAACGCCTGCCGGGCATCCTCCTTCAGGTGGGCCACGATCTCCGTGTCCACCAGACCCGGAGCCACGGCGTTGACCGTGATGCCGTGAGTCGCCATCTCCAGTGCCAGCGCCCGGGTGAAGGCGATCAGACCTCCCTTCGCGGCGGAATAGTTGGTCTGGCCGGCGTGGCCGGAGATTCCGCTCACCGAAACGACGTTGACGATCCTCCCCCACTTCTTGTGCAGCATTCCGCGGATGACGCTCTTGGTCATTCGGAAGGCGCCCTTCAAGTCCACGTCCATGACTGCGTCCCAGTCCTCCTCCCGCAGGAAAGGGAACAGCACGTCCTTGATGATGCCGGCGTTGTTGACGAGCATGTCGGCGCCGCCGAAGTCCTTTGAAACGCGCTCTGCCAGCGCCTTGATAGCCTCGGGCTCTGTGACGTCCGCCAGGACGGCGAACGCCTCGACCCCGAGCCCGCGGATCTCACCGGCGGTCTCCTCGGCTCGCTCGAGGTTCTTCCGGCAGGTCAGCACGACGCGGTTGCCCGCGGACGCAAGTTCAAGGGCGATCGCCCGCCCGATGCCGCGCGAGCCGCCTGTCACGATGGCCGTTCTCATGGCTGGCGGATGATATCCGCGGCCCGCTGGATGGCGTCGAGCGATCCGGCCGGCAGACACGTCACGGACCGATCGATCCAGCGGGTCAGCCTGCAGAGCATGTCCCCCGGGCCAACCTCGAGGAACGCTCGGAAGCCGTCTCGGACCATCGCCTCGAACGTTGCGTTCCAAAGCGTCGGGAAGCAGAACTCTGTCGCGAGCAGCCGGCGAACCTCCTCCGCTGTTCGCTTCGCAAGGCCGTCTGGCCCGTAATAAGGCACCGCAGGATCGCGGATCGTTCGGCAGGCCTCAACGACGCCGGCCACGGCGTCGGCCACGGGCAGCATGAGCTCGCTGTGAATGGGCCAGCTCATGGGAAGTGGCAGAACCGTGAGAGCGCGCGGCGCCAGAGCCTCGAGGGCCCTGGTAACCGCCTCCGCGCGCCCGGTCAGGACAAACTGCGTGCTGGAGTTGACGTTGCCGATCCAGACCGGAAGGCCGCGGCGACGTAACTGCTCGCAAACGGCGTCCACGACCTCCCGCCGCGCCCCGACGACGGCCCCCATCGCCCCGCGGATGCCGAGACGCTCGGTCTCCCGCCACACGGCGATCAGGATCTCGAGCCCCTCCTCGTAGGAGATCGCGCCGGCCGCGACCAACGCAGCATAGTTTCCCAGGCTGTAACCCGCCGTCGCCGGCGGCTCGATCCCTTCCCGCGCCAGGGCGCGTGCCGCCAGATTCGAGACGAGATAGACGCCGGCCTGCGCCGCGAGGTTCTCGTGCAGCGCCTCTTCCGGACCAGAGAAAAGAATCGTTTCGATGTCCCGGCCGCAGCGCTCGGAGGTGAAGGCGAAGAGCCGGCGCGCCTCCCGGTCCGCCAGGGAGAAGTCCCGCCCCATCCCGATCGTTTCCGCGAGCTGGCCGGAAAAGAGAAAGGCAGGACGTTTCATGCGTGGAGCGCCGGCAGAACGTCCTCGAGCGCCAGGCACCGGTCCGCGCCAAGCCACTGCGCGAAACGCTCGGCCGTGGCGGCGAGGTCGTAGAAATGGACCAGACGCGCGAGCGGCGACAGCCCTTCCATGGGCGGATGCTCGGTGTCGAACTCCCACGGATGAAACGTGAAGACCGCAGGCC
>JBOGJN010000544.1:0-1174 GCA_050745445.1 Thermoanaerobaculia bacterium | reverse complement strand
GGACTACCGGGTCAAGAACTGACAAGAGCACCGGTGCCCGCTCTCGTTTTGAACTCTCTTGGCCGCCGTTCGCGAAGCGAACGCCGCGGCCGAAAGCCCTCCGCCACCTCCGTGAGGACTACCGGGTCAAGAACTGACAAGAGCACGGGGCCCGCTCTCGTTTTGAACTCTCTTGGCCGCCGTTCGCAAAGCGAACGCCGCGGCCAAAAGTCCCGTCCCCTCTCCCCCTGGGAGAGGGATAGGGTGAGGGGCGGGCTCACGCCTGCGTCTGCGTCGTGATTTTCTCCAGAAACCTGCGCAGCCGGCGCAGCGCCGTCTCCTTGCCGAGCAGCTCGACGACATCGAAGAGGGGCGCGCCCACGGTCATGCCTGTCAGCGCGAGGCGCGTCGGGTGGATCAGCTTCGCGGCGGGAACGCCCGACTCATCGGCGATGGCGCGAAGGGTGCGCTCGAGGGAATTGGTCGTCCAGTCCGAGAGAGTCTCGAGCCTCTCGAGGAGCTTCTCCAAGAGACCGGGAGTCTCGGGCTTCACCTGCTTCTTCATGCCGTCGGCGTCGTACTCTGTCGGGTCTGCCGCGTAGGTCGAGAGCGCACGCCCCATCTCGACAGTCGTGCGCGCCCGGGTGCGATGAAGCCAGATCGCCTTCACGGCGACCTCCGCAGTCAGCTGCTGGGCCGAAATACCTGCCATGTTCGCCGCGATCTGGGCGGCCTGTGCATGCGGCGCCGAGCGCAGCTTCTCGGCCAGCTGCGTCATGTACTGCGCGTTCATCCAGAGGAGCTTCTCCGGATCGAAGACGGAAGGGGAGGCGCCAACCCGGTCCAGGCTAAACTCCTTTTCCATCTCCTCGCGCGTCAGGATCTCCCGGTCTCCACCGGGTGCCCAGCCTAAGAGCGCCAGGAAGTTCAAGAGCGCTTCAGGGAAGATTCCCTCGTCGCGCAATTCTTCGACGGCCGCGGCGCCGTGGCGCTTGGAGAGTTTCTTCTTGTCGGTCCCTAGGATCATCCCCAGGTGCGCAAAACGCGGGATCGGAACGTCCAGGGCGCGGAAGAGGGCGACGTGCTTGGGTGTGTTGGCCAGATGGTCGTCTCCGCGAATGACGTGCGTGATTCGCATGTCCGCGTCGTCCACGCAGACGCAGAAGTGATAGAGGGGATGGCCGTCGGAACGCAC
>JBOGJN010000543.1:0-6086 GCA_050745445.1 Thermoanaerobaculia bacterium | reverse complement strand
ACGTAGTAGTACTCGATTCGTCTCACCGTCTCGGCCATCGCACACCTCCTCGAATTGCCGCCTCAGAGCATACGCTTGCCGGACCGCCCCGGGGATTGCGCGCGAGACACGAGAGCGGCCCGCGCGCAATGGCTCCGTGAGGAACCGACGGGTTAAGATGCGCGCCGAGGCCGAGGTCGGGATGTTCGTCGGACACTTTGGCGTGGGGCTCGCGGCCAAGAAACTCGTGCCCCAGGTCTCTCTCGGCACCCTGCTGATGTCCGTTCAATTCGCGGACCTCCTGTGGCCGGTCTTCCTCCTACGGGATCGACCGGCACCGGATCATTCGGATCCCGATCGGATTCGCGGTCACTCGGGAGGAAAAGCGATGAAGATTCGAATCGGCGTATTCTCCGGGGCTCTTCTCTGGCTGTTTGCTGCCGGGCTGAATGCTCAAGGCGCCGGCCGGCGCCCGTTGAGCCTCGACGACTTGTCGAGGCTGCGCCGCGTGGCCGACCCGCAAGTCTCTCCCGACGGCGGCTGGGTGGCCTACACGGTCTCCGCGCCGGATCTAAAGGAGGACAAGAACCACAGCTCGATCTGGATGACGAGCTGGGACGGGGCGCAGACGATTCGCTTGACCACCGGCAAGGAGTCCGAGACGACTCCCCGCTGGAGCCCGGACGGCCGCTTCCTCGCGTTTCTCTCGGGCCGGGAGGCCGAAAACAGCGTCCGGCAGTTGTGGTTGCTTCCCCGCGCGGGCGGCGAGGCGGAAAAAATCACGGAATTCAAGGGAGACGTCTCCGATTACGACTGGTCGCCCGATGGCAGGCGCCTGGTGCTCGTCGTGGAGGACCCGGATCCCGAGGCCCCGGACGCGGAGAAGGAGGCCTCCAAGAAAAAGACTCCCAAACCGATCGTCGTCGATCGGTTCCAGTTCAAGGAGGACGAGACCGGTTATCTCGGCAAGAGACGCAGCCACCTGTACCTGCTCGACCTTGAGAGCCGCAAGGCGGAAGGGATCACGCCGGGCGACACGAACGAGCTTCTCCCCGCGTTCTCGCCCGACGGAAAGTCGATCGCCTTCGTGAGCAAGCGAGGGCCGGATCCCGACCGCACCGAGAACTGGGACCTCTACACGATTGAGGCGCGCCCGGGAGGGCAGACACGGCGCCTCACGACCTTCGAGGGCGCCGATCACCACCCGGACTGGGAGAGCCACCTCGCCTGGAGCCCCGACGCAAAGTGGATCGCATACCTGCAGGGAGGGCCGCCGAAGCTGATCGGGTACGCCGTGCACAGCCTCGCGGTCGTCCCGGCTGAGGGCGGACCGCCGCGAGTCCTGACGGCGCAGCTCGACCGCAATGTCTCCTCGCCGTGGTGGTCGGCCGACGGCGTCTCGATCCTCTTCTTGCTCGAGGATGACGGCGCGATCCATCTGGCGCGGATTCCCGCCTCGGGCGGCTCAGTCGAGCGTCTCCTGGCCGGCCGCCGGGTGGTCTCTGCCTTTTCCGCGGGCCAGGGCGGGAAGCTCGCGATCCTGGCCGGGACGCCCGCGGAGCCCGAGGAGGTCTTCGCATTCGAGGGACGGGAGCCCCGCCGCCTCTCGCGCCAGAATGATGTATGGCTTGCGGAGGTCCAGTTCGGATCGGTCGAGGAGACCAGCTTCCGGAGCAAGGATGGAACGGAAATCCACGGCTTCCTGATCAAGCCGCCCGACTTTGCGGCCGGGAAGAGATACCCGGCGATCCTGCGCATCCACGGCGGGCCTGTGTCGCAGTTTGAGAACTCCTTCGACTTTTCGCGGCAGCTGCTGGCGGCGCACGGGTACGTCCTGATTCTTGCCAACCCTCGCGGCAGCTCGGGCCGCGGGGAGAAGTTCGCGGAGGCCATCTACGCCGACTGGGGGCGCAAGGACGCACAGGACGTGCTTGCTGCCGTGGACGACGCGGTCAAGCGCGGCATCGCGGATCCGGAACGCCTGGGTGTGGGCGGGTGGAGCTACGGCGGGATGCTCACCAACTACACGATCGCGCAAGATACGCGGTTTAAGGCGGCCGTCAGCGGCGCCTCGATCTCCAACATCCTGGCGGGGTACGGGACGGATCAGTACATCCGCGACTATGAGGAGGAGCTGGGGCAGCCATGGAAGAACCTGGATATCTGGATGCGGGTGTCGTTTCCGTTCCTGCACGCCGACCGGATCGCAACGCCCACACTCTTTCTCTGCGGGGAGAAGGACTTCAATGTCCCGCTTCTGAACTCCGAGCAGATGTACCAGGCGCTGCGGAGCCTCGGCCGGGACACGCAACTCGTGATCTATCCGGGCCAGTTCCATGACATCAAGAAGCCGAGCTACCAGCGTGACCGGCTGGAGCGCTATCTGGCCTGGTACGACAAGTACCTGATGCCGGGGCGGGCTTCCGCGTCGGCCGGCTCGGCCATTCCGCGGTAGGGGGGAAGGGCGAGGGGACCCGCGGAGCGGCTCATGGACGTCTTTCTGGTGGACCTGGGTCTCGCCGCCTCGTTCATCGGCTTTCTCTCAATCGTCAGGCCGCTGCGATTCCTCGGGATTGCGAGCCGACGCCGGGCAGCCGTCCTTCTGGGATCGGGGGTCGTGCTCGCGGTCGTGGGTGCGACGCTGCCCTGCCGGCTGCACTTCGCAACGGGCAGCCACACTCGCCTGGATGATTTCCTGCCGGCGTACCATTTTCACGAGGTCCACTCGCTCGCGGTCCATGCCCCGCCCGAACGCGTGTTTGCCGCGATCCATGCGGTCACGGCTCGAGAGATCCGGTTTTTCCGCGCGCTGACCTGGATCCGGTCGCCGCATTTCGGAAAGACCAGAGAATCGATTCTCGCGCCTTCGCCAGCCGAGCCGATCCTGGACGTGGCCACCCGCAGCGGCTTCCTGCTGCTTGCGGAGGAGGCGGATCACGAGCTCATCGTGGGGACGGTCCTGGGCCCGCCGCTCAGGGTTGACCATCCTCGTCCTTCCGACTTCCGCGCGTTCGATCGCCCCGGGTACGCCAAGGCCGCAATGAACTTTCTCGTGGAGGAACAGGGAAGCGGATGGTGCCGCGTGAGCACGGAGACCCGAATCTTCGCAACCGATCCGACCGCGCGGCGCCAGTTTGCCCCCTACTGGCGGGTGATCTATCCGGGCAGCGCGCTCATCCGGAGGATGTGGCTCGAGGCCATCAAACGGCGGGCCGAGAGCGGCTGACGCTCAAAGAAAAGCGGAGGCGCTTTCTGCGCCGCCGCCCCGTCAAGCGTTGCCTCGGCTACTTGATCGAGAGCAGCTCCACCTCGAAAAGCAGCGTCGCGTTGGGAGGAACGGCGCTGCCGGCGCCCCGGCTGCCGTAGGCCAGCTGAGGAGGAATCAGAAGCGTCCGTTTGCCTCCGATCTTCATGCTCGAGACCCCCTCGTCCCACCCCTTGATGACACGGCCAACGCCGAGCACGAATTCAAACGGTTGCCCTCGGTCGACAGAGCTGTCGAACTTCTTCCCCTTGGCGTTGTTCTCCCAGAGCCAGCCGGTGTAATGCATGACACAGGTCTGGCCCGTCTTGGGCTGGGCCCCCGTGCCGACCTGGATGTCCTCGTACTGGAGGCCGGTTGCCGTCTTGACCATTTTCGACTCGCTTTTCTTTTCGTCTTTTCCCCCCGCGTTGGCTTTCTCGTCTGCGAAGACGCGAGGTGCGAGAAGGAGGAGTCCTGCAGCCGCCGCGAGGAGGATCAAAGATCTCTTCTTCATTGGTTCCCGGTTCCTTTCATGTGAATGGAGCCTCGGCATTAAGGCGGGGCAAGTCTAACCCGGTTGTTCTCGCTGACCGGCTATCTGCCGTCTCCGTTAATTCAACAAGTACTGCTGCAGGAAGAGGACCGTCGCGTCAAACTGGAAGTCGGAGTTTTTCTTCTTGTGGAAGCCGTGCCCCTCATCCTTGGCGGCCAGGTACCAGACCGGCGTTCCGTTTTTTCGCACCGTGACCACCATCTGCTCGGATTCGCTCGCCGGCACCCGCGGGTCATTCTTTCCCTGAACCACGAAGAGCGGTTTTGTGATCTTGCCGGCATTGTTGGCGGGCGCGATTCTCTCCAGGAAGGCGCGCATCTTCGGGTCCCGCTCGTCGCCGTACTCGACGCGCCGCAAATCCTGCCGGTACCCGGAGGTGTGTTCGAGAAACGTGACGAGGTTGGAAGGCCCCACGACGTCCACGGAACAGCGGACGCGGTCGTTGTAGTTTGTCGCGACCGCGAGCGTCATGAACCCGCCATAGCTTCCGCCGGTGACGAGGACCCTGCCGGGATCCAGGTCCGGCCGCGTCGGGATCCACTCGAGCAGCGCCCCGATGTCCTTGTAGGAGCCCTCGCGCAGAAATCCATTGTCGAGCTTCAAGAAGGTCTTTCCGTAGCCGGAGGAGCCCCGGACATTGGGGAAGAGGATCGCCAGCCCGAGCTCGTTCAAGAGGTAGTTAGAACGGCCGAGAAAGCCGGGCCGATACTGCCCTTCGGGCCCTCCATGGATATTGATGACGAGCGGGCGTTTCCCGGTAAACCTCGCGGGCGGACGGTAAAGAAAGCCGGAGATCATCTTTCCGTCGAAGCTCTTCCAGCGCACGAGCTCCGGTTCGGAGAAGTTCTCGGTCGAGAGCCCTCCGGTCTCGCTTTCGGTCCAGCGCTCGATCTTGCCCGTCACGGCGTCGAGCGAGTAGATGTCCGAACCGGAACGGCTGGATTCGAGCTGGAAGGCCAGATCGCGCCCGTTCTTGTGCCACCGCACGCCGGACACGATGCCGACGGGGAGACCCGGAACGGGTTTCTCCTTGCCGTCCGCCGTATCGAGCAGATGAAGCCTGCCGATCCCCTCCTCGTTGATGACGAAGGCGATCGTCTTCCCGTCCGGCGAGATGTCGAACTCGTCCGCGTCCCAGAGGATTTGGTCCGTCAGGTTCGTATGCTTCCGGGTGGCGAGATCCACGAAGGCCAGGTGTTGGAACTCGGAGTCCCGGTCGGTCGTGACGTAGAGGCCTTTGCCGTCCCTGCTGAACCGGCCGCCTGTGTACGCGACCTTCTCGGAGCCCTTCGGCGTCACGAGGACTTTCTCTCCCGTTGCCGCATCCACCAACCAGAGATAGGACTCGTTGGCCGAGACCTCCTCCAGGATCAGGATCTTCCGGTCCTCCGGCGACCACTCGAGTGCCTGCCATCCTCCGCCCGCAAGTTCCGCGAGGATCCTTTCGCTCTTTGGGCCCGACGGGCTTGCGACCCAGAGGTCTACGTCTTTGCCGTTTCGGCGCGTGGAACCGTAGACGATCCGATCGCCGGCGTTGGACCAACGCGGGCCGGTGTTTCGCGACCTGCCGTCGGTCATCAGGGCGATCTCGCCCGTCGCGAGGTCATACCGGTAGAACTGGTAGAACTCGTTTCCGCCCGTGTCCTTGACGAAAACGAACTCGCCCCCGGATGTTGGCTGGTAGCTCGCACCCGCGACGCCGTCCGGGAAGAACGTGAGCTGTTTGCGGGCGCCGAGAGGCCATTTGACGAGGTGCACCTGGTAGGTGTCGCCAAAACGTGTCGTGATCAGCATCTCCCGGCGAGTGGGGTGCCAGCTTTCGAAAAAGGCTTGCCGGAACTCGGTATAGCGCCCCACCGCCTGGGCCAGGGAGGCTGGGACACGCGGGATCCCTTCCAGGATCAGGTTGTCGCCCGGAGCGATCTCAGGCTCTTGCCCCCAGGCAAGCCGCGCGGTCACGAGCAGAATCAGCCCCGTCCACCGGACGTGTTTCATTTTTCTGGCCCTCCCGGAGGCCATCCTATCGCCCTCGTTTCGGATGGCGGAACGGACCTCTCGGAGAGCGCGAGTCGTGGGATTAGGCGAATCGGGACCGCTCTGGTAAGCTCATCTTTCAAGACAAATCATGCGGCGAACCGACAAAGACTGGGTCAATATCGCCTTTCTCTCGCTGACTCCTGTCATCGGGACTCTGGGCACGGCCGCCTACGTATTCTTCTTCGGGGTCCGCTGGTGGGAGCCGGCCCTGTTCTTCGCTCTCTTTGGTCTGGTGAGCTTCTCGGTCACCGCCGGCTACCACCGCTGCTTCGC
>JBOGJN010000542.1:0-2177 GCA_050745445.1 Thermoanaerobaculia bacterium | reverse complement strand
GTAGAGCGCCCCGGGGAATTCCAACCGAAGTCTCCGTGCCATCAGCCCCTACCTTCCGAAATACATGATACTGGGTATCCCTTTAGCTCAGGTAGCCCCAAGATGTTGTGGTCGGGCACCGTCGGATCCGCCCACGACCCGGTCGTACGGCGCGGGTTGGATGGCTGCTGCTTGCTGGACGAGGCGGTAGAAGAGTTTTCCGGGACTGCGTGATTTGCGGCGGTTGAACCGAAAGGTGAATTCGTCGAGGTAATAGTCAAGCTGTTCATGACTGACGGCCCCCTGGTGCGTCCCGAGCAGCCAGCGTTTGAGCAGGGAGGCGACACGATGAACTCTCGGCATGGCCTCGTCGGCAGGCTGGCCCGTGGACTTGATCAAAGTGACTTTGTGAACGTAACCGAGCGCTTCGACGCGGGCATAGCCCCTCCAGCCGTCGGTATGGATAACGGCTCCAGGTTCCACACTCGCTCTTATGAACCCTTCCAGGTTCGCCGCGGAGGCGTTTCGGATTCTGCCCATGCGGATCCGGCCGATTCCCTTACCGTCTTCTTCGGCGGCAACTGCGACCAGGCTCTTGTTCTTGACTCCTCGGCCACGCCCACCGCCGCCCCGCTCTGTTTCGCCGCCGCCCACATAGGTTTCATCGACCTCCACCCGCCCGGACAGGCGTTCGCGACCCGGCCGAACCATGGCGCGACGGAGCTTGTGCAGCCACAGCCACGCCGTTTCGTAGCTGCCCAGTCCGAGGGCACGCTGCAATCCCATGGCGCTCACGCCCGGCCTTTGACTGGTCATCCACCACATTGCCCGGAACCACTGTCGCAGAGGTTTCCGGGTTCTCTCGAAAACCGTACCCGCGGTAACGGAGGTCTGCCGATGACAGCTGCCACATTCCATCAAGTCGCCACGGCCCGTCGCCCAAGCGCGTTGAGCCCCACAGG
The DNA here is from genome assembly GCA_050745445.1 of Thermoanaerobaculia bacterium. Taxonomy (GTDB): domain Bacteria; phylum Acidobacteriota; class Thermoanaerobaculia; order UBA5066; family Gp7-AA6; genus JBOGJN01. The sequence continues at coordinate 1,236 of JBOGJN010000542.1, read as the reverse complement.
CAGGACATCGAAACCCCTCGGGCCAACGAAGCTGCCTCAGATACGCCCGGCACGCCGCCTCCGAGGTAAACCGCTCCTCAAACTCACCCAGGCTGCGCGGATAATCCTCCCGCGGCACCATGACCACGGCCAACTACTACAGGTTGTGGCTACCTGAGTCAAGGGGATACCCAGTTAGTTGATATACAAAATGCCGCTTGACTTACGCCTTACTTACGCCTAATTTGCGTTTCCACGCTTCCTTCTGCGGGAAGGGTTGGGCCGTATGGGCACTCTGCAAGCTCTCGCTCTCGAGCAGTTTCTCGAAGGCAGAGGGTTTGCGAAAAAACTGCTTGTCCGCCCTAGCCTCGGCGACGGCGGACCGGCCGGTCTGCTCGCGGGGTCGGGCGCAAGGCTCCTGCGCGCCTCGCAGTTGCCCTCTCCCGGGCAGACACGCGGCTCTCTGGCGACGGGTCTTTCCGCTCTGGACGGGCTCCTTTCGGGCGGTCTGCCGAAGGGGGCGCTTGTCGAGATCGTCGGCCGGCGTTTGAGCGGGCGCTTTGCGATCGGGCTTGCGGCGCTTGCGGCGGCAACCTCGAGCGGGCAAGCCGCGGCGCTCGTGGATCTCGGAGACCATCTCGATCCGCAGGCGGCAGAAAGAGCCGGCGTGGATCTGGCGCGTCTGCTCCGCGTGCGCCCGAGGCGCGTGAAGGAGGCGCTCGCCTCAGCCGAGATGCTGCTCGCGGCGGGATTTCCTCTGGTCGTCGCGGACCTGGGTTTCGCTCCGCGGCACGCGCGTTTCGTGCCTGACGCCGCATGGCTGCGCCTGGCGCGGTCCGCGCAGGCGCAAGAGGCCGCGCTTCTTCTGCTCACTCCCTATCGCTTGAGCGGGATCGTCGCCGAGGCGGTCCTGGCAGCGGAAGGCGCGCGCCCGATCTGGCAGGGCAGCGGCCGAACACCGCGTCTCCTCACGGGAATCTCCTCGCGCCTAACACTCGAGAAAAACCTTCGAGTCAGGCCCGGGCTGACGGCGCCACTCTCTCTGTCAGTTCCCGAAGCTCTTAGCTGTCAGCTATCAGCTCTTCAATCCGAAATCCGAAATCCGAAATCCGAAATCCGAAATTTCTCTTGATGCGCCTCGCCTGTCTCTTTGTCCCTCTTTTTCCGCTGGCCGCGCGGCTGCGCAGCGAACCGGAGCTGAAGGGCGAGGCCGTGGCGATCTTCGAGGGCAACGGCAATACGGCTCGCGTCATCGCC
>JBOGJN010000541.1:0-13417 GCA_050745445.1 Thermoanaerobaculia bacterium | reverse complement strand
TTGTCATCCTGAGCCCTTCGCCTCCCCCTGTCATCCTGAGCGTAGCGAAGGATCTGCCCTCGTCAGTTCGATTCCTAGCCTCTCGGCTCAGGACAGGCTCCGCGAAGGATCTTGCGGCTGCGAGAGGATGGCAAGATTCTTCGGGCCTCCGGCCCTCAGAATGACAAAGCGGGGGGCCAATGAGCTAAATTCACAGGGATGAGGAGGCAGAACGCAAAAAGCCGGGGGCGGTTTCGGAGGATTGGCATCGTGGCCAAGATCGCCTCCCCGGAGGCCCGGGAGCTGGCGCTCTCTCTGGAACGGGCGCTTGCGCGCCGCGGGCTCGAGATCCTCTTCGACGAGGAGACCGCCCGGGCGACCCGGCGGGGCACGGGCGTTCCGAGAGATCGGATCGCGCGGCTGTCCGACCTGGTCTTCGTCCTGGGTGGTGACGGCACGCTTCTCTCGGTCGCGCGCCTGGCCCCTCCCTCGACACCGGTCCTGGGCATCAATGTCGGGGTTCTCGGTTTTCTGGCCGGCCTGAAACGAGCGGAAGCGCTTTCGCGTTTGGACGAGGTGCTGGAGGGAAAATTCCGCGAGGACAGGCGCCGTCGCCTCGACGTCACGGTCACGGACGGTCCGCTACGGGGCGTCCACCGGGCCTTGAACGATGTGGTGCTTCACAAGGAGGCCATCGCGAGGATCTCGACGTTCTCCGTCTCGGTGGGAGGAAAGTCGGTCTCGCGGTTTCGCGGCGACGGTGTGATCGTTTCGACACCGACTGGCTCGACGGCTTACAACCTGTCGGCGGGGGGGCCGGTGCTCTATCCCACGCTTCCGGCCGTCGTGGTGACTCCCATCTGCCCGCACACGCTGGCGCAGCGGCCGCTCGTCCTTCCCTCTTCTTCCCGCATCGGCTTGCGGGTGCTCGACCGCGGCCGCCGGGAGGGAGTTCATGTGACGCTGGACGGACAGGAAGGGTTTCCTGTCCCCCGCTCCGCGCTGGTGGAAGTGCGGCAGAGCGCCTCGAGCGTCACGCTTCTGCGGCCTGCAGAGTCGGACCACTTCGACACGTTGGCGGAAAAGCTCCGCTGGGGCGTCTGAGGAGCCGGGTGCGCTCACAGTTTCGCGTACCGGGCAGGGCGTTGAAGGCATGCCGGTGACCAATCCGTTCCGGAGGACCGAAGGTGTCAGCGCGCACCACCTTTCCACCCCGCGTCTCTACGGCATCCTTCTTCTCTTCCTGGCGCTCTCGGCCTACGCAATCTGGAAGTCCGAGCGGTTTCAAAACATGATCCAGGGGGTCTCGCAGCAGCGCCTCTCGGAAGCGCTCGGCCGTCCGGTCTCGTTCCGCACCGTGGATTTCCGCGTTTTCCCTCCCTCGGTTTACCTGGCGGATGTCCATGTCGGAAACGACCCCCGCCTGCCGCAGGAGCCTCTGTTGGCCGCGGAGGAGGTCTCGATCAGCGGAGGCGTCTCGCTTGTGAGTCGGCAATTGCGTCTGGGGAAGGTTCGCGCCGTCCGCCCTCGCATCGCTCTCGTGCAGTTCCCGGACGGGAGCTGGAACCTCCCGCCCGGCCTGTCCGCGCCGTCGCGAGGAGGCGTGAAGGTCCACATTGGCTCGGTCCTGATCCAGGAGGGAACATTCGAGCTTCAAGGGCGCAAGACCCGGCTGGATGGTCTGCTGGAGGGCTTCGCGGCGGAGCTCTCTTCGCTGCCCCGGGGCCGTTCCCGGGGCGTGATCGTGGCACGCCGCGCCACCATCCACATCGCCAACGCGGAGCCGCTCGTCATGGCCCTGTCCGCCCGTTTCACACTGGATTCGCGTCAGGGTCTGGCGGTCGACGATTTACGGCTGGAAGGCCCCTTCGGGAGGATCCGCGCCACGGGGGCGCTTGAGAACTTCGAGCGCTTGAACACGGTGCTGGAGGCTTCGGCCGAACTCTCGATCGAGGAGGTCGAGCGGACGTTCCGGGCCGAGCTTCCTTTCTCGGGCACCGCCAGCGTGCGGGCGCGGGTCGAGATCCCCGCGGCGGGGGGTTTCCGGATCACCGGGGAGGTGCGATCGCCGCGCGTTCGCGCCGAGCAGTTTGTAATGGAGGATCTGACCGCGAGCGTCGTGGCCCGGCCCGAGGAGCTGGTTGCCCGGATCGAGCGGACGGGCTACTCGGCGGGGAGCGTCAGCGGCGTGTTTCGGATCGGGAACCTCGCGGGCGAGCCGCAGCCGATGACGCTCGCAGTCGAGGCCGAAGGAGTCTCGTTTGAGCGCTTTTTCGCCGATCTGGGGCTCAAAGGAACGGGTCTCTCCGGTTCAGTCGCCCTCACGGTGGCGCTGCATTGGGGCAAGGGAGGCCTGCGTCATGCAGATGGCGGAGGCTTGCTCCGGCTCGCGGCCGGCCCCGCATCCTCCCTCGTGCACGGGCGTTTCGGTGTGACGACGTCCGGCGGCGGCGCGCTCTCGGTCGTGAACGGGCGGATCGGTTTTGAGGCAACCACGCTTCGTTTCCCGCAGTCCTCTCTGGAGCTCCAGGGAGGGATGAAGATCGGCGTCTGGCAGCCCGACTTCAATTGGCGGCTGCGTTCGCGGGACTTAACCGAGCTGGACCATCTCTTCCAGAACTTCACGGCGGCAACCGGCGGTCAGCCCGAGCCCCTTGGTCTTGGAGGCTCGGGGCAGCTGGAGGGGCATCTGGCCGGCGCCTGGAGCGATCCGGAGGCCACGGCTCTTCTTAACGCCGAGGATGTTCGATATGCCAACGTGTCCTTCGGCAGCGTGCGCGGCACCCTGGACATGCGCGGCGGCGCCTTCTTTTTCCGTCCGCTGCGTGCCTACGATGGCGAGGCGAGCCTCTCGCTCGAGGGGATGGCCCGCTACCGCAAGGAGCCCGGGCAGCCGCGCTTTGACCTCGCGATTTCGGCGCACGCCTATCCGGTGTCCCGGCTGCTCGAGTCCCTGAACCTGCCCTACCCGGTGGAGGGGCTTCTCTCCGGCAGCTTCCCGGTCTCCGGAACGCAGGAGGAGGCGACGGGCGGAGGAACAGTGGAGCTGACCGACGCGGTCCTCTGGGGGCAGAAGGTGCCGCGGCTGGCGGGGATCGTCCGCTTGACGCCCGGGCGCTTCGCCATCGAACAGCTGCGGGCACAGATCGGCGGCGGAGTCGTCGGGGGAGGGGGCTCGATCGCGATCCGGGAAAAGACATTCGAGGCGCGGTTCGCGGGCGACGGCGTTTCTCTTTCCGCGATCGATGCCTGGAAGTCGGCCTCTCTCGAAGGAGAGGGGAAACTGTCCTTCCAGTTCGCGGGGTCGGGCTCTCTCGACCGCCCCGACGCGAGGGTCTCGGCCGCGCTCTCGGAGGCGAGCTTCTTCGGGCACGCGGTGCCGGAAGGACAAGCGCCGAGTCTGGAGGCCACGGTCCGGCGGGGAATTGTGGAAGCTTCGCTGTCGGTCCCGGGCGAATGGAACCTCACCGCCGGCGGGGACCTCTTCGGCGTTCCGGCGCGTCTGACGCTCGCTCTCGAGGCCGCGGACCTCGACTCCTTCTTGCTCTTGACGCCGATGACGCTGCCCGCCGGATTGAACGGTTCCCTCTCCGTGGATGGCAGCATGGAGTTTCCGCAGAAGGCCGGTCAGCTTCCCTCCGGGACGTTCGCCGTCACGCGTGCGCGTCTGGATGATCTCAACCGGCCGGGTGTTCTGGCCACCTCCGGAACGGTGCGGGCGTCGCTCTCGGCAGGGCGGCTCACCTTCGACGAGTTCGAACTCGCGGGGCCAGAGACGGCGGTCAAGGTGGCCGGCTCTCTGGGCATTGGGCAGAAGCCGATGGCTCTCGATATCGGCCTCACCGGTCCGCTCGACGCCGCGCTTCTGGCGCGCCTTGTGCCAGAGCTCCCGCTGGCGGGGCGGCTGCACCTGGATCTGCGGGCCACCGGCGCCCCGGGACGTCCATCGCTTGTCGGCTCGGTACGCCTCGAGGACGGCAAGTACCGGCTATCCGGCTTGAACCAGATCCTGGACGATATCCAGGGAGGCATCACGTTTACCGGCTCGGGGGGCGACCTCGAGATGACGCGCGCGAGACTCGGCGGGGGGGAGGCCCGCGCGAAGGGAAGCTTCGGTTTCGAGGGCCTTTCGATTCAGGATTTCCGGTTCGACATACGGGCCCATCACGTTTCGCTGCATTACCCGGAGGACCTGCGGCTGTTGGTGGATGCGGAGCTTCGGGCGACCGGCGGGCCGGCCGGCAACGTGATCCGGGGGCAGCTCGAACTGCTGCGGGGGACGTATTCGCGGGATTTCGAGGTGACTCTCTCGGATCTGCTGGAGCACAACCGCCCCTCGGGAGTTGTGGCCGCGCGGGAGCCCTGGAAGGAGCGGACGACTTTGGAGGTCAGCGTCGTCTCTTCGGCGTCTCTCGAGGTCCGTAACAAACTGGCGCGTCTCTCCGGATCCGTCGCCTTGACGGCGCGCGGCACGCTCGCCGATCCGGTGCTCCTCGGCCAGGTGCTGCTCGACGAGGGGGGGCGCGTCATCTTCAGCGACGTTCGCTACGAGATCGAGTCCGGCGCGATCACCTTCTCGAACACGACGAAGATCGCCCCCTTCGTCGATCTGCGCGCCCGGGCGGAGGTGAAGGGATACGACCTCGCCGTCTCGCTGGCCGGAGCCTGGCCCCGGATCACCGCCAACTTCTCCTCCGACCCGCCTCTCTCCAACGATGCCATCCTGGGGCTCATCCTGACGGGGACCGCGCCCGACACGCGCGCGCAGACGGACACGGCGAGTCAGCTCGTCTCGGCCGCCGGAGGCGTCGTCACGGGAGCGGTCACCGGCGGAATCACGAAGCCGACCCAACGCCTGTTCAAGCTCGACCGCTTCCAGATCGACCCCGTCTTCAACGGCAGCACGCTGACGACCTTCCGCTCGACGATCGGCAAGCAGATCACGCAGGACCTTTCGGTGACTTCGTCGATCGCCATCGACTCGAGCAAGGATCCGATCATGCGGATCGAGTGGCAGGCGACCGACACCATTCTGGTGCAGCTGACTCGTGACGAGAACGGCATCTTCTCGGTCAACTTCCGGCGGCGCCAGCGCCTCTGATGGGGCGCTTGCGGCTCGAAATCCTTCTCGTCCTGGCGCTGGCGGAGGCCGCCTCACCGGCGGCCGCGGCCGGGACGGGATGGAACGCCTTGCGGTCCGCCGAACCTGCGGGGATCGCGTCGGAGCTCTTCGGGCGGCCGGTCGAGTCGGTAGCCTACACGTCCAACGGCGAGGTCGACTCGCGCGAGATCGAGAGCCTGATGGTCTTGGAAGTGGGCCGGCCGCTCACACAGGACGACACCGGGGCGACGATCCGCAACCTTTACAGCACGCTGAATTTCTCCAACATCCTGATCGAAGCGGAGCCGGCGGCGGGCGGCGGCGTCGCCGTAATCGTTCATCTGTGGCGTGCCTTTCGGGTGCGCCGGATCAGGTTAGAAGGACGGGCGTCCGTCTCGCGCGAAGACCTGCGCCGCGCCATCCCTTTCTCCGAGGGGGATCCGTTCAACGCGGCGGCCCTCGCGGCGGGCGCCTCTGCTCTGGAGCGCCGCCTCGGCACCGACGGATACCTCCATCCCTCGGTCGCTCCCGAGGCAAGCTTCGATGAGAAGACCTTTTCGGTTGAGGTCTTCTACCGAATCGCTGCGGGCGAACGCGCGCGCGTCGCCGCGCCCTTTTTCGACGGCGAAACGGCCCCCTTCCCGCCCGAGACCCTGGAGCAGAAGGCGCGCGTCAAGCCGGGCGCCCGCTATCGGGAGTCCAAGGCCCGGAGCGACGCGGAGCGGATCCGCCGGTTCCTGCTCGAGCAGGGCCACTTCAAGGCAAGCGTCGAACTGATCGCCGCCGAGCCGACCGAGGACGGTCGTCTCCGGCCGGTTGACCGGATCACCGTCGGCCCCCGCTTCGACCTCGAGACGACGGGCATCAAGGCCAAGACGGCCCGCCGGGAGATTCTGGCTCTGGCCAAGGGCCAGAGCTTCGACGAGGACCTCCTGCAGCAGTGGGTCGACACGACGCGGCGGGCGCTGCAGCGCGCCGGTCACTATCGCGCCCGGGTCACCGCCGCCGCTTCCGAGGGGGCGGATCCTGTCGCCATGAAGCTCGGCGTCGAAGATGGGCCGAAGTACGCGGTCGAGAAGATCCACTTCTCCGGCAACGCCTCCGTGCCGGAGGAGACGCTCCGCGGCATGATCGTCACGCGCGAGAAGGGGTTTCCGGTGCTGCGGAAGGGCCGTCTTCTCGATTCCGATCTGGACGAGGACGTCGGCGCGATCCTCGGTTACTACCAGACGCACGGCTGGGTCGCCGCTCGCATCGAAAGGCCCGCCGTGATGGCGGGCTCGAAGCCGGGCCTGCTGGATGTCACGATCGCCATCCGCGAGGGTCCACGCGCTTTCATCGCCGATCGGCGCATCGAGGGCGCCGACCACCTGAGGCTCTCCGAGATCGACCGGCTCGTGAGCGTCCGGATCGGCCAGCCTTTCAACCCGAGCGCGGTCCGCCAGGACGCGTTGGCCCTCACGGCCCACTACCGGAACGAGGGATGGCGCGAGGCGGTCGTCCAGGACCGGTGCACGTTGTCCGACAACGGGACCCGAGCCGAGGTCGTGTTTCGCGTCGAGGAAGGCCTGCGTTCCTTCTTCGGCAAGACGATCGTCCGCGGCAACGCCGTGACGGATCGCCGCCGCATCCTGCGTCAGGTGAACTGGAAGGAAGGGGAGGCCTTCTCGGAGGAGAAGATCGCCGACACGCAGCAGAACCTGGCGCGCACGGGCGCGTTCCGATCGATCGGGGTTCGGCCGCAGCCGGTCGACCCGGACAACCAGGAGCGCAACGTCAACATCGATCTGACCGAGGCCCGGCGGCTCTCGCTCCTCTACGGCGTCGGCTACCAGTACGCCCCGGGCGCCACGCAGCCGAACGACCCCTTCGCCACCGTCGGCGTCTCCTACCGGAATCTCTTCGGCAGCATGCGGTCGGCCTCGCTCGAGGTCCAGTACGCCCCGCTCTCGCAAAGGGGCTACATCGTGGCCAAGCTCCTCGAGCCGTACCTGTTCAACACCGACATCCCCCTGACCTTCGGCGCCTTCGCCAGCCGCGAGCCGATCCAGGACATCGACATCAACCGGCTGGGCGTGTTTTCCGAGTCCGTGCGCCTCTTCCGGCCGAACCTGCGCGTCGGCCTGCGCTATTCGTATCAGCAGATCGCCCCGAACAATCCGGAGGATCTTTCGACGATCGAGCTCGAAAAGTTTCCGCGCTCCGATCAGCCCATCAAGCAGTCCGCGATCGGGCCGAGCTTCTTCTATGACAGGCGCGACGACGTTCTGGATCCGCACGCCGGCTACTACTGGACCCTCGCCGGCAACTATGCATTCCCCTTCCTCAAGGCCGACGCGCGCTACGGAAAGGTCTCGGCGCAGGCGGCGTACTTCAAACGGTTCCTCGGCGGCGTGGTGGCCGCGTCGGTGCGAGCCGGCGGGATTTTTCCGTACGATCTCCAGGCCGGGGTGCCCGTGCCCATCGCGGAGCGATTCTTCGCCGGAGGATCCTCGAACGCGCGCGGGTTCGACACCGACGTGGGAGGCATTCCGGGGGTGACCGTCGACTACAACACGCAGGCGACGTCTCCCCCGGCGAATGGAGCCGGAACCGGGACGTGCGCGCAGACGTACACGTTTCCCGATGCGTCGCAATACGACTGCAGCCCCGGCCCGCGTATCATCGGCGGCAATGGCTTCATGGCATGGGGCCTGGAGTACCGGTTTCCGATCGCCGGCAACCTGGGCGTATCCGTTTTCTACGACCTCGCGCAGGTCTGGACGAACGCCGGGGACATGCATCTAGCGATCGAGGGGGAGACGGGGCTGCGGCAGTCCATTGGCGTCGGGTTTCACTACATGACGCCCATCGGGCCGCTGCGGCTGGAGGTCGCCCGGCCCGTCGAGCTGCGCACGATCCAATTTCTCGTCACCACGACCGACCAGAACAACAACGTGGTCGTGCTCGGGAGCGGCTCCACGAAGGAGACGAGGCGGCTGCTGCTGTCGATCGGGTATCCGTTTTAGGAAAATTCGAAATTCGAAATTCGAAATTCGAAATCGGTCAAAGCCCCGGTTCTAATTTCAAATCCGAAGTCCGAAATCCGAAATCCGAAATCCGTCAAGCATTTGCTTACGCGTCGCCAAGCGATGGTAAGCCCGCCGGGCTCTCGGAGAGCCTGCGTTCCTCCTGGGCAAGCGCCTCCCGCAAGGCTTCGACGTCGTCTTCGGTCGAACCGGCAAGACCGGTAAAGGGAGCCTCCGCCAACGCCTCGCGCCAGGGCAGGGAGCGGATCCCTCCGTCCCGCAACGCATGGACGAGCTTCAACGTCCGGAACGCGTCGAACCAGTTGTGCAGGTGACGCAAGAGCGTCCCTTCATCTCGGGAGCGCCCGATCGCCTCCCGGACCGCCGACATTGCGCCGATGCGCTCGAGCGACTCGCGCAGGAGGTCCACTCGAAAATAAGCGTTGGCCCTCGGAAGCTCCGCGAGCAGCTTCTCCGCGTCCCCTCCCGAGCGGGCCATCCCGGCGAGCACTCGAAGCCAGCCCGCCAGATGGGCGAAGACGAGCGGGTGGTAGAGACGAAAGCTCGCAAGGCCCCCGCGTTTGGCCACGAGATTCCGGAGGGCTCGTCCCGTGCCGAAGGGAACCCGGTCGGAAGGCCGGCCCTCGAGCCGGAGGGGAGCGCCCGCGAGCCGGAGGATCGCCCCGACCTTCGCGAGCTTGTTTAAGACATAGAAATCCTCGGCCGCGTTCTTCTTCGGAAAGCCGCGGACCTCTGCGTACGCCTGCGCCGGAACCGCCAGGCAGCTCCCCATGCTCTGGTACGCGAAGGGCGACCCCGCCCAGGCCAGGCCGAGCACGTAATAGCGCAGCGAGATCTCATACAGCCGCCCCGCTTCGGCGAGCGTCGGGTCGGAGTCGAAGTCGTGGTCGAAAAAGTAGATCGTCGAGCCCACGCCGTCGGGGTCGAGGCCCTGGAGCTGTCCGAAATAATCGCGCGGCAAGAGCGTGTCGGCATCGGTGTTGTGCAGCCACGGGGACTGGAGCCGGCCGGCGGCGAAAAGCGCCAGCACGGTGTCGTTGCCGATTTTTCGCGCCAGGCCAACACCCTGACCCTCCGGCAAGAAATGGCCTGGCACGGCCCTGTCGATGACGAGCAGCTTCCCGCGGGAGACCGGATACGCCTGGATGGGCGGCTCTCCGGACAGGTCGAGCGGCGCGGGCAGCGAGACCGCGAGTCTGCGGCGTGCGGTCTGATTGGCTTCGTGGACCCTGTCCGGGGAGGCCTTGCGTGCGTTCAACACGACGGTGATCAAGACCTCGCCGCGCGGACCTTCGGGCACGGAGTCGAGCAGCCGGAAGAGACTCTCTTCCTCGCCGTAGGCCGGCACGACGAGGGCATGTCCGAAGGTTCCCGGCAGGCCCGCGGCGAGCGCCGCTTCCGGCTCGGCGTACCGGGTCAGATACTTCGTGAGGGCTTTGTTCACCTGCGTCCCATCGGTCATTCTGTTCGGGTCAGAGTATTCGAGCGTCGCGGGCGCCCTCCCTGTCATTTCGAGGGCCACAGGCCCGAGGAATCTCGCGACTTCAGTGAGAAGATCCCTCGCTTCGCTCGGGATGACATTCGCTTCGGCTGATAGCTGAAAGCTGATAGCTGACAGCTATCCCTCAATGCACCGCGGCGCGCAATGGAAGCCCTTCGACGACCCGCGCCTCGATCTCGAGCAGCTGCGCCAGCCGGGCCTCGATCTCGGGCGCGCCGAAGTACACGCGCGCGAGGCTCAGGAAGACGTCCTTGTGCCGCACCTCCGAGCGCGCGATGCCGCGGTAGAAATCCTTTAGTGGCCCCGGCGGAAGGGCCGCGGCGACCAGGCCGAAGCGCTCGCATCCGCGTGCTTCGACGATTGCGGCCACCAGCAAACGGTCGAGGAAGTAAACCTCCGAGCCCTCCCGGTACTCCCTCGCGAGGCGGCCCACATAGGGATCCTTCGTGTCGGAAGCGAGGGTCAAGCCTCGTTGCGCGATCTGCTGATAGACGAGGTGGAAGTGCTCGAGCTCTTCGCGCGCGAGATCGATCATGGCGGCGACGAGCTCCTTTCGGTCGGGATAGTGGGCGACGAAGTTCAGGGCCGTGGCCGAGGCCTTCCGTTCGCAGGCTGCGTGATCGAGCAGAAAAGAGTCGAAGTCCGCCAAAACGGTGTGGACCCATTCCGGAGACGTGTTCACCCATAGCCGCATGGGAACCTCAGTCTACGCGTCGCAGGACGTAGGACGTAGGACGTAGGACGTAGGGATCCCTACCACCTACCTCCCACCTGCTACGTCCTTTCTCGGCGCTAGCCCCCGCTGACGGCCGGAAGGATTGAGATCTCGCTGCCGTCCGGCACAGGAGTTTCCAGCCCCCGGGCGTCGCGGATGTTCTCCTCCCCGACGAAGAGGTTGACGTGGGGCCGCACCTCCCCCTGCTCGGTGAAGATGCGCTCGCGCACGCCGCGATGGAGGGCCGCCAGGGCCTCGAGTGCCTCGGCGACCGTCGCCGGGGATCCCGGCAACGTGATCTCGCTCTTGCCCCCCGTGAAGGGACGCAGATAGGTCGCGACGTAGACGCGGACCGCCATCACGCCGCTGCGGGTCTCTGCGGCGCGGGCGCCTTGCCGAGCCGTCTGGCCCGCGGAAGACCGCGAATGACCGCCGCCCGCACGCTGCAAACGGCCGGAAGACCGTCGCGCAAGAGCTCCCAGGATCGCCCTTCGTCGCGCGACCCGAAGAGCTTTCCGCTGCGAGTTCCGAAATAGACGCCGGCCGGGTCCAGCGTGTCCGTCGCCATCGCGTCGCGCACGACCGTCTCGTAGGCGTCCTTCTGCGGCAGGCCGCGGGAGAGCGCCTGCCACGAGGCGCCGCCGTTCTTCGTTCGATAGACGCGGAGCTTGCCCTCCGGCACGCACCGGAAGCCGTCCGAGTGGAGCGGCACGATGAAGACGGTATCGGGGTCGTTGGGGTGCGAGGCCATACAAAAGCCGAAGTCGGAAGGCACCCCATTGGCGATGTCGCGCCAGAGCTCGCCGGCGTCGTCGCTGCGGTAGAGTCCGAAATGGTTCTGCGCGAAAAGCCTCCCGGGCCGCGAGGGGTGCTGGACGATCCTGTGCACGCACTGTCCGAATTGCGGCTGTTTGTCGGGCAAAAAGTAGGCGCCGATCCCGCGGTTCTTCGCTTCCCAGTTTTTCCCGCCATCGTCGCTCCGGTAGACGCCGCCCGTCGAGGTCGCTATGGAGAGACGCCCGCGATTGACGGGGTCGAAGACGATCGAGTGCAGACAGAGGCCGCCGTTGCCCGGCGTCCAGCGCGGACGGTGCGGATGGTTCCAGAGCCCATCGTTCAGGCTCCAGGTCTTCCCGGCGTCGCGTGACTCGAAGAGCGCCGAGGGCTGAACGCCGCAGTAGAGCCTCTCGGGCTCCTCCTCGCGCCCGGGCACGATCTGCCAGATGTTGACGAGGGAGGCCCCCGCCGACTCCGGAAAGCGGATCCTTGGGGTCTCGGGGCGGTCCCAGGTCGCGCCGAAGTCGTCGCTCGAGCACAGCTCCGCGCCGAAGTGCATGCTGGACGGGCCGGCCCAGATCCGGTTGACGCCCGCGCGCCCGTCGTAGGCGACCGAGTAGAGAGACTGTCCCGGGAAGAAGGGGCCCGACATCCCCCAGCCCCCTCGTCGCGGACCCGCGCGGAGCAGGAAGAGTCCCTTCATCGTTCCGACGAGCAGGAGGACGTCGCCGTTCTTGACCTGAGCGCCATTCATCTTCATGGGTTGCGGGCTCCTTGCCTAAGTCTACGGGGAAAACGGGCGCGGGTTGCCGCCTCGTGCGCTGTCTCGAAAGTCGCGTCATCTTGGTTTTCGTAGGGGCGGCCCTTGCGGCCGCCCGCGGGCGCGGATAAGCCCCCCTACGTCGCTTCGTTGTTATCGCGACTTCTTTGACGGAACACTAGTGTGCTGAGTTAGAGATCCGGTGACAAAAGCGTGCGACGCTGGCGAGGATTTCGTCAGCGGTTTTGGTCCAGACGAAGGGTTTGCTGTGGGCATTGGTGAGCTGGATGTAGTGGCGGATGGCGTTTTCGAGTTCTCGGGTGCTGCGATGGACGCCGCGGCGGATTTGTTTTTCCGTCAGGGCTGCGAACCAGCGCTCGACGAGGTTGATCCAGGAAGAGCCCGTGGGCGTGAAGTGGACGTGGAAGCGCGGGTGTCGGACCATCCAGCGGCGGATCATCGGAGTCTTGTGCGTGCCGTAGTTGTCCAGGATCAGATGGAGATCCAAGTCGCCGGCAACGGAGGCGTCGAGGGTATCGAGGAACTTGCGGAACTCGATGGCCCGGTGGCGCTGGTGGAACTGGCCGATGACCTTACCGCTCTGGGTGTTGAGGGCCGCAAAGAGGTTGGTCGTGCCATGCCGCGTGTAGTCATGCGTGCGCCGTTCGGCAGATCCGGGCCGAAGCGGCAAGAGCGGCTGAGTACGGTCGAGCGCCTGGATCTGAGTCTTTTCGTCAACGCACAGGACCAGGGCTTTGTCCGGCGGGCTCAGATACAGCCCCACAATGTCTCGGACCTTCTCGATAAAGAGGGGATCCTTGGAGAGCTTGAAAGTCTCGACCCGATGCGGCTGCAGGGCAAAGGCTCGCCAGATACGGCTGACGGCGCTTTGAGACAAACCGCAACGCTTGCTCATCATCCGGCTGCTCCAGTGCGTGGCCTCCCTGGGCTTACTTTCCAGTGTCAGCCGCAGAACCTGCTCGACGGCGGCATCCATGATCTTGCGCGGCGCGCCGGGTCGGGGCTCATCAAGCAGCCCGTCCAGTCGTCGGCTCAGAAAGCGACTGCGCCATCGGCCCACCGTCTGACGTGTGACGCCCTCCTCCAGAGCCACCGAGCCATTGTTCATGCCGCCCGCGCAGGCCAGCACAATCCGGGCTCTCTGCGCCAGCGCCTGCGCCGTCTTCGGTCGGCGCGCCCAGCGCTGCAACGTCTCCCGTTCCTCCACACTCAGTTCCAACCGCGGAATCGGTCGACCTCGTCGCATCGGTATCCCCTCCTGTATACCGAAAACCAACGAGGCCTACATTATGTTCCATGACTTACGACTCAGGACACTAGCAACACGAGCAACACGGCCAAGTTCGTCGTGGACTTCACCAACGTGCCGGGCAGCAATGTCTTCTACTCCTCGGTAACGGTGATGGCGGAGAGAGGGATAACGGGAGGCTGAGGGGGAGGCAACTACTGCCCCAACGATCCGGTCACGCGGGCGCAAATGGCGGTTTTCCTGCTCAGGGCTGAGCACGGCTCAAGCTACGCGCCACCGGCCTGC
>JBOGJN010000540.1:0-2222 GCA_050745445.1 Thermoanaerobaculia bacterium | reverse complement strand
GCCTGGCGCCGCCTCCTCGCGGCGCTGTGCGGCGAGCTCTCTGGCGAGGTGTGCGGCTTCCTCGGGCGCCCTGCGCGCGCGACCGGCCGGGCATGATCATCGCCCACGGCGTCGAGATCGGGCACTCGGGCATTCACTGGTAGACCTCAGGCACCCGGGCCGGAAGGCACGAGCGCCTGAGGCCCCCTGTCCAACCGTGCGTGCGGATTTCCCGCACACGGCTGACCGATGATCTTCTCACGTCGCATGCACTGCTCCCGGGTAGCGAATGGTGCCGAGCAATTGATAGAGGCCGTGCTCTTCCACGAAGCGCCGATGGGACCACAGACGGGCCTGGAACGGGCGCCGTCGCCAGCCACCCCGGTTGGCGAGGAGACGACCTAGACGCGTCTCCACGTACCGATCGATCTGACGAAACTTCTGCGACGCATTGCCCGTCCGAAAGTAGTTGCCCCAGCCTCGCAGCACGGGGTTGAGCACCCGGATCACCTCCCGGATGTCGCGCATCCCCGCCCAGCGCCGACGCGCCGTCAGCTCCCGGATCCGGACCCGGAGCGCCTTCATCGCCCGGGGCGCCGGCCAGCGGAACAGATACGCCTTGCCCTTGAAATGGGAGCGTACGATCCGCAGGTAGCATCCCAGAAACTCGAAGCCCTCCTTGCCTACACCCAGCTCCACGATGCGCGTCTTGTCGGGGTGCAGCCGCAGCCCGAGCCCGCCGAGAATCTCCCCCACGCGCCGCAACGCCTCCCGGGCCTGCGACGGCCACCGGCACAGGACGACGAAGTCATCGCAGTACCGAACCAGCCGACCCAGGTGCGCGTACTGCCGCTCCCAGGCCTCGTCGAGCGCATGGAGATAGACGTTCGCCAGAAGCGGAGAGATCACACCCCCCTGTGGCGTCCCCGCCACCTGGGAGCGCAGCTCTCCCTCCTCCAGCACCCCGGCGCGCAACCACTGCCGCACGAGCTTGAGCACCCGCCGGTCCGAGATCCGCCGTGATACCGCCTCGATCAAGCGCTCGTGATCGATCGTGTCGAAGAAGCGCTCGATGTCGGCGTCCACGACGTGGTACTGGCTGCGCCCGCCTGTTACGCGGATCGCCTCCAGCGCCTGAGTGGCGCTGCGACGCGGACGGAAGCCGAAGGAGCACTCCCGGAAATCCGCCTCGAAGATCGGCTCGAGCACGATCTTCGCCGCCGCCTGCACCACCCGATCTCTGACCGTCGGAATCCCGAGCGGCCGCTGTCCCCCGCCTCGCTTCGGAAGGTAGTGCCGCCGAACCGGCTGCGGCCGATACCTCCCCGACCTCAACAGGCCTTGGAGATCCGCTAGGAACTCCTCGACCCCTTGCGCCTCGATCGCCTCCAGGCTCTGCCCGTCGACGCCCGCTGCGCCTCGATTGCCTCGCACTCGCCTCCACGCCTCTCGCAGGACGTCACCCCGAAAGATCCGGTCGTACAACGCGTGGAAGCGTCGCCCCGGCTGCCGCTTGGCGGCCGTGAAAAGCTTGCGCTGGAGTTCTCGTACTTTGTCGACGGGGTCGTTGGGCTTCACGAAGCCATGCCCTCGCACTTACCCCCAGTCACAAGCGCGACCAAAGCAGGGCCCCTTCCCTCCGCCCGGGTTTCCCCGGGCCTCGACGGTACTACGAGCCCCTCGGACTCCCTCCCGACACGGTGAGATTTCACCATCGGCTTATGCCCACCGCTGCACCGAACGTCGGCCGTCGGGGAGGGCCTCTCCTGTTCCGTGTCCGGCTGTCGCCGCGTGCCCCCCTCCATACCCCGGGAACGTCCTGCACCCCTCCGGCGTGCCGGTGCAGTCTGTTGCCTTCGCCGCGACATGATCGGCTCGGCCATCCCTCCCTTTCGGGCTCTTCTGTCACGGGGCTGCAAGGGTTCACTTACGTTGGGCCCACGGCGTTGCTCCCCTCGCAGGAGTCGCACCGACTCCCTGAGGGCTCTCGACACCCCGCTCAGACGCGTCGATCTCTCTTCGCGCCCGGGGTCTGCTACGCGGCGCGCCGGCGCTTACCGCGGCGGGACTCTCACCCGCAAGTCGAACACAGCACGGAACCTCGATCCTCTGGACCTCGGTCCCTTCAGGACGCAACACGAGCGCAGTATAGGGGTATAGGGGGATGGGGATCTCGGGTGTGGTCGATACCCTGTTCCGGCTTCGGGAGACGTGTTGAGCAGGGAAGCCAGCAAGCGCGGACG
>JBOGJN010000539.1:0-1515 GCA_050745445.1 Thermoanaerobaculia bacterium | reverse complement strand
TGGCTCAACCGAGCCCTTGCCTTTCGATGCGTTCCAGCGCCATGAGATTCTTCTGACGATCGTGCAGGCGTTTCTGGGCTGGCTCTTCCTGGCTTCAATGGACTTCGCGGCGTATGAAGCAGTGGGGCTCTTCCTTCTCTGGGCGGTGCAGTTTGCGGTGCCGCCGTTGCGGCACCCGATCCTCTACGTTTACGGCGCCTGGATCCTGGTGGAAGTTTCTCTGATTCTGACGGGGCGCAAGAGGCTCGCGGCGTTTGCTGCCTTCGGGCGAAGCTGGAGAGCCAGAAAATGAGCGTCCGGCTTTCGCGTCGCGCGGCCGCGCTTTCTCGCTCCTCGACCGGCGCGGTGGCCGCCGCCGCGAAGGCTCTGGCCGCTTCGGGCGTGGACGTCGTGGATTTCGGCCTCGGGGAGCCTGACTTTCCGACGCCGGCGTTCGTCGCCAGGGCGGGGATTGCTGCGATCGAGACGGGCCGCACAAAGTACACCGATACGGCCGGAGAGGCCGCGTTGCGGGACGCGATCGTCGAGAAGTATCGCCGCGAGCACGGGGGGGTGCTCGCGCGCGAGAACGTGCTCGTGACCGCGGGAGCCAAGCAGGCGGTCTTCAACGCCTGCCAGGCGCTTTTCGAAGAAGGGGACGAGGTCGCGATCTTTGCGCCCTACTGGGTCTCGTTTCCCGAGATCGTGCGGCTTGCGGGAGCCACACCGCTCTTCGTGCCGACGGATCTCGCGTCGGGATGGAAACCGACCGCCGCGGCGCTCGCCGGTGTTGCCGGGCCGCGAACACACGGGGTGATTCTCAACTCTCCCAACAACCCGACGGGCGCCGTCGCCGAGACGCAGGAGATCGAGCGCCTGCTCGAATGGTGCCGTGTCCGTGAAGCGGTGCTCATCTTCGACGAGACGTATGACCGGTTTCTCTACGACGGGCGCAGGCACGTCTCTGCCGTCCGGTATCTCCCGGAGCACGGGGAGCGCCTCGTCGTGACCGGCGCGGCCTCGAAGACCTACGCGATGACAGGATGGCGTCTGGGGTGGGCGGCGGGGCCGAAGGAGCTGGTCGCGGCGATGGCGAACTATCAGAGCCACTCGACCTCCAACGCCTCCTCGATTTCCCAGGAGGCGGCCCGTGTCGCGTTGACGGACCTGAAGAAGTCGGAGGCTTCGGTCTCCGAGATGCTCGCGCAATACACACGGCGCCGGGAAGCGATGGTGCAGGGACTCACGGCGATCGAGGGTGTGCGCTGCCGGATGCCGGAGGGGGCCTTCTACGCCTTCGCCGATGTCTCGCGTTTGTATCCCTTAAAGAAGGTCTCCAGTTCCGCCGAGTTCTGCCAGCGCTTACTCGCCGAGGCACACGTCGCCACCGTGCCAGGCGACGCCTTCTGCGCCGACTGCTGCGTGCGCTTCTCCTTCGCAACCTCGCTTGACCGCATTGCCGAAGGATTAAAGCGCCTCGTCGCCTGGGCGCGGTAATCGGCCGGAGGCCTGTCTTGCGCCCTCTCCCTGTTGGAG
>JBOGJN010000538.1:0-16084 GCA_050745445.1 Thermoanaerobaculia bacterium | reverse complement strand
GGCCACGCTCGCGTACAACGCCGGCGTGGATCTCCTGCACTCCGGCAACAGGGATGCCGCGGTGGCGAAGTTCCAGGAGGCAGTCGGCAAGAGCCCCGACCTGCTGCAGGCGTGGCAGGCGCTGACGATGATCGCCTTCGAAGAGAAGGACTGGCTGAAGGTTCTCGAATACGGCCAGAAGGCCACGGACCTGGACCCCTCGATGGACTCTCTTTACGCGATGATGGGAGACGCGGCGGAGAAGACCGGCGACAAAAAGGCGGCCACCGAGTGGAGAAAAAAGTACGAAGAGGCCAACCCCGATTCGCCACAGACCCTCTACAGAAGGGGGATCGAGGCTTACAACAAAGGGAAGATGAAGGACGCGGAGGCCGCCCTGGCCAGGGCCGTGGAGGTCAAGCCCGACTATGCGCTCGCGCACTACTACCTGGGGCTCGCGGCCCTGAATCAGAAGAAGAACAGCGTGGCCAAGGAGCATCTCAAGAAGTACTTGGAGCTGGACCCCAATGGTTCCGAGGCGGCGACGGCCAAGGAGTGGCTCACGGCTCTTCCCTGAAGACCTGAAGGCGCGGCGTCGTCCGCTGCGCCGTCCGGCCCCGGCCAAACCGGTTAAGATCCGCTCGTGGGTCGAGCGGGCGCGTTCAAGGATCGACCACTCTGGCGGCGGCTTCAGGAGATCCACCACGAGATCAAGGAGCGCCGTTTCCCCAACGCTTCGACCCTGGCCCGCCGGCTCTCCGTCTCCTCAAAGACCGTCCAGCGCGACCTCGACTATCTCCGCGATGAGCTTGAGGCGCCCATCGCGTTCGATCGGGTTCAGAACGGTTACTTCTACTCACGCGCCGACTATGTCCTGCCGTTTCTGCCCGTGGACGGCAAGGACCTGTTCTCCATCGGAGTGGCGGCGCAGGTGCTTTCGCTCTTTGGAGGGACACCGCTGGCGCGGGATCTCCGCGCCTGTTACCAGCGGCTGGCCGAGCTGATGCCCCCCGCCGTGCGTTTGCGCCCCGAGATCGTGATGGAGAGGCTGGCGCTGCGCGCCGCGGCCTTTCGCCCCGTCCGGGAGGAGACCTGGCAGGCGGTTGCCGAAGCGATGCAGCGCGGCGTCTCTCTCTCCATCCGCTACCGCCGGCCGGGAGCGCCGGAGGAGGAGCCCCGCATCGTCCACCCCTACGCATTCGTGCTCTCCGGGCGGGACTGGATGATGCTGGCGGAGGATCAGGCCGCCGGGCAAGTGAAGATCTTCTACCTGGCGCGCGTGGCGAGCGCCGCGCTGACGGGACAACGTTACGCCATCCCCAAGGACTTCGACGCGGACGCGTTCTTTCGCAACACATTCGGCCTCTTCGTGGGTTCGGCCAAGCCCTTCCGCCTCCGGGTCCGCTTCTCCCGGGACATCTCCGACGAGGTCCGCGAACTTCACTTTCACCAGCAGCAGAGGATCGAGACGACCCGCGACGGAGAGGCGATCCTGGAGCTTCCCGCCCAATCTCTCAAGGAGGCGCGCCGCTTCGTCCTCGCCTACGGGAAGGAGGCCGTCGTGCTCGAGCCGCCAGAGCTGGTCGAGAGCTTGAGAAGAGAGGCGGAAGCGCTCGTACGCGCCTACAGAGGGAAATAGACGAAAAGCGGGAAAAGGAACACGAAGAGAGGATTGTCGGCGTGAGAGACTGTGGCCATGCGTCAAGGGCCCCTGCTCTGGCTCGTCGGCTGGACTCTCTGCTGCAACGCCACGACCGGACTGAAGCCCGTCCTGGATCGCGACCCCGGAGTTTCCTGCCCGGGCGGCCGGACCGCCTGGAACCTCCAGATCGCGGATCAGCGTGCGGAGCGAGGGGATTCCGACCGGCTCGTGGCCCTGCTGCGTGACTCACTCGCACGCTCTTTGCCTGGCTGCCGTTGGACGGCGCAGGACCCGTCTGCCCCGACCATTCGGATTGAGATCTACCGTTTCGCTGCCGACCTCGACGGATCGCTCTGGGAGGCCGCAGCCGAGTGGTCCGTGCTGGCCCAGGACGCCTCCGGCTGGACGATGACGGAGTTCCAATCGACCGCGGAAGTCGCCCGGCCCAACTACCGCGCCTCCAACAATGAGAGGGAAGCGCTCCAGCAGGTCTTCGAGCAAGCCCTTCGCCGGACCCTCGCGGGTCTTCGGGCCGTCTCCCTTCCGGGATAGACTTGCTCTGCGTGTCCGGAGGTTCTATGAGACGGTTGAGCGTGATCGGAGCCATCCTGGTTCTGTTTCTTGGCGGGACAGCCGTGCCGAGCCCCGCTGCGACCGATCGGGTCGTCCAGATCGCCACGATTCTCTCGGGCACCTTCGAGGGCTCGACCCCCGGCAACGAGTTGCGTCTGGATCTGCGGCCGGTGCCGACCGATCTGGAGCACCTCCATGACCTGTTCCTCTCGGTCACCGGAAAGTATCAGGGCCAGATCGTGCGCCGGCAAGGGTTGCTGCGCTTCGAGATACAGGGGAAGGACGTCTATCTCGCCTATATCCCGCACTTCGACGCCACGTTGACCTGGACGTCCCCCAAAGTCGCCGACTTTACCGAGGAGGAAGCCGGCGCGGCCTGCAGCTTCAATCTGGCCCCTCGCGGAGACGGGTTTGCCGGAGAGACCTCCGGCGCAACCTGCGCCTTCGCGCTCCGCGGGGCCGCCGGCAAATGGTCCGTGGAAATGGAGCCGGGCTCGATCCGTCTGCGCAGCGTCGCGTCGGGCGAAACGCTGCGGTTCAAGAGAGTGGCCAAACACTGATCTAGCCGAGGACGAAGGACATAGGACGTAGGACGTAAGCTTCGTCCCTACCCCCTTCCACCTACTTCCTACGTCCTCTCTTCAGGCGGCAGAAATTTCTTGGCGACCTCTTTGACCGCCTCCGAGAAGTCGCCCTTCAGGATCCAACGGAGAAAACCCGGCTCCTCGCGGCTGATGTCCTTCAGTGCCCTGCCCCGGTTTTTTCCGAAGTTCACCGTGGGTTCCCCGTTGATGAGCCGGAAGCGCCCTTCCGGGTCGATGTCCTGATCGAGCCCCGCGCAGTAGAGTTCGTGCAGGTCGGCCACGGAACGGGGCAGCCCCGGATACCGCGTCAGCTGACCGGCTAAGACACGAAGCGTCATTTCCGCGTCGGCCAGCGCGCTATGAGCTCCCTCGTGCTGCGCCTGGCAATAAAAGCGCGCCGCCGCCGAGAGACTCCGCGGCTCCTGGGCAAAAAAGATCCGCTGGGCGTCCAGGATCCGGCGCCCCCCGATCTCGAACGGCACCCGTGCTCTCAAGAACTCCACCCGCAGGGCCGGCAGATCGAACCCTGTGATGTTGTACCCGGCAAGATCGCAACCATCCAGAAACCGGGCCAGCTCTCGGGCCACCTCCGGGAACCGCGGACATCCCTGGACATCCGCATCCGAGATGCCGTGAATGACCGTGGATGCCGGTGGAATTGCGACACCGGGGTTGAGCCTCCGGATCCACGTCTCGCGCCCCCCGTCTGGATGGATCTTCAAGCAGGCGATCTCCACGATGCGGTCGGCGCGGGGGTTCGTCCCCGTGGTCTCGGTGTCGAAAACCACGACGGGACGGTCCAGCGGAAGCAGCTTTTCCAGCATTCTTCAATGTTAGCCGGGTTGGTCGGTCAAACCTTGTCCGGGTGAAAACATTGGTGATTTGCGATTTGCGATCAACGCAGAAAGGGCAATGGCGAGCCCCAATCACAAATCACAAATCACGAATCACAAATTTCTTCTAATAGTTTTCTGAAAACAACCAGAAAAACATCTCCCCAAAGCGCGCCAGAAGGCCGCGCTTCTTCCACTCGTCTTTCGTGAAGCGCTCGCACCGAACGAGATCTTCCTCGATCATCTTCGCAACGTCGGCCGCGAACCGCCGGTCGTAGACGGAGACGTTGGCCTCCGCATTCTTCTTCATCGAGCGGTTCACGAAGTTGATCGAACCGATCGAAGTCCAGATGCCGTCCACAAGCATGACCTTGTTGTGCATCATGGTCGGCAGATACTCGAAGATCTGCACGCCGCCGTCCAGGAGCTCGCCGTAATGGAAGCGGGACGCCAGCCGGACGTTCGGGCTGTCGATGTACTTGCCTGGCACGATGACCTTCACGTCTACCCCGCGCTCGGCGGCTCGCACCAGCCCCTGGCGAATCTGGCTGTCCGGCACGAAATAGGCGTTTTCGATCCAGATGTTCCTGCGAGCCGCCTGGATCGCCATGTAGTAGAGGAGCTTGGCCATTGAGCTCTGGTCGGTCCGGGAGCTGCCGATCGCCTGCGCCAGCATGTCGCCCGCCGGTTCCAGCTGTGGAAACTGTTTGTGGCCGTGCAGGACCTCTCCGGTCGTGTGGACCCAGTCCTCCAGAAAGATGTGCTGAAGCTGCGCGACGACGGGCCCTTCGATTCGCACGTTTGTGTCTCTCCACTCGGAAGGCCCGCGGGCATTGCCCTTCCAGCGGTCGTCCACTGCAAAACCGCCGCAGAAGCCGACACGGCCGTCCACGGTCACGATCCGCCGGTGAGTCCGGTTGCCGACCCGGTCGAGCGAATAGATCCGAAGCGGCTTGAACGTTTCCAACCGGACCCCGGCCGCTGTCATCTCGTTTTCCAGTTCCCCGAGGTTTGAACCGAAGCCGTCCACCAGCACTCGCACTTCGACCCCCGCGCGCGCCCGCTCGGAGAGGGCCTGCGCGAAACTCCTGGCGGTGGCATCGTGACTGAAGATGTACAGCTCGATGTTGACGCTCTCCCGTGCCGCGCGGATCGCGGCAAGAAGCGTCTCAAAGGTCTCATCGCCGTTGTGAAGCAGGACGGCGGCGTTGTCGGGCACCATCTCGGTTCCCAGAGCATCCAGCGAGCGGCGGAACTCCGGGCTGTCCACGCCATAGGAGGGCTCGTACTGGTAAACCGTCCGCTTTTCCGAGAAAATATAGGAACACCCGCTCGAAGCCGTGATCAGAGCAACGGCCAGGAGGGCGCCGAAGGTCCGTCTGCGGACCAGGGGCCTGCATCTGCTCAACCGCGCCGCCACGCTCCCTTTCGCCATACCCGGCCAGCTGCCGGACCGCTCATGGGCGTCGAAAGTCTAGTGCCGTTACGAAACACCAAGTCCTGCGGGCGTTTATGCTTCCGGCGGACTTCGACCGCCGACGCTTCTCTTGCGCAAGGCGCGGTCCGCAGAGCCCCAGTGCCGGTCTGAATCTGTGTCCGGGAAAGCCTCCTCCGGCCCGGCGCAAGCAGCAGGCGGCGGAGGCGCAGAGGCGCCCGGCGGCGGCTGCTTCACGGAAGGGGATCACTCTTTCAGACAGAGCGGCTGCTCTTTGCGCCGAGGCCGCACGTAACCCGACCCGAAGCGGAACGCTCTTACTGCCAGCTCGCATTCTCAGTGACATTTCAAACAAAGCTCGTAGCAATTGACGCGAATAACTGACAAATATAGTCATCAAAGCCTCGGCAGAAATGCCCATAACTTATTGATCTCAAGTACCTTATATCGATCCAAAAACCTGGCCGCCGATTTGCAATCCGAAGATGCCGAGGAATCAAAACCTCACCTCCTCCTTTCGCCCCCGGGCGGCCCCACCCCGACCCGGGGCTTTTTTTGTCTAAGGAGGTAGGACGAAGGAGGTAGGTGGTAGGGGGAACCCTACGTCCTACGTCCTACGTCCTCTTGCTGGTAACTTCCTCCACGTGCGAGTTCTCGCCGGCGACATCGGAGGCACCAAGACCACGATCGCAGAGGTGGAAATCGGCGGGCGGGGCCTGTCGGTTGGCCGCTCGCAAACATACCCGAGCTCCGATTTTGGGTCTCTGGAAGAAATCCTCGAGCGTTTCCTGAATGGTCAGAGGGCTCGTCCCCGGGTCGCGGCCTTCGGCGTGGCCGGGCCGGTGCTCGCGGGCCGGGCCAAGGTCACCAAGCTTCCCTGGACGATTGACGCGCGGTTGCTCTCTGGCGCCGCAGGCATCCCGCGTGTCCGGGTCTTGAACGACTTTGTGGCCGCGGCGCTCGGGGTTTCTTACCTCAGGCCCCGGCACCTGGTCACTCTTTCAGCCGGGAAGGAAGAACGCGGCGCGCCCATCGCCTTGATCGGCGCGGGTACGGGCCTGGGTCAGGCCGCGCTCATTTCAATCGGCGGCCGCTACGAGCCTCTGGCCTCGGAGGGTGGACACGCCGATTTTGGTCCTCGCAACGCGACCGAGGACCGTCTCGTGCACTTCGTGCGGGAGAAGTTCGGGCGCGTCACACGCGATCGCCTCTTGTCCGGTGAAGGCCTGTCTCATCTTTACGACTTCCTCAAGCGGGACGGGCTTGCCCCGGAGAGTCTCGCGGTGACCAGGGCGTTCGCGTCAGAGGACCACGCCGCGGTGATCAGCCGCTTTGGTCTGGACGGGGGCGACCGGCTCTGCGAGATGGCGCTCCGGCTTTTTGTGTCTCTCTACGGCTCCGAAGCGGGAAACCTGGCCCTGCAGTACCGCGCAACCGGTGGCGTGTATCTCTCCGGCGGGATCGCTCCGAAGATTCTCCCGGCGTTGCGGGGCCCCGACTTCCTGGAGTCCTTCCGCGCAAAGCCGCCCCTCGAGGCGCTTCTCACGGGGATCCCTGTCCACGTCGTGCGCGAGCCGCGGCTCCCTCTCTTTGGAGCGGCGGCCGCTGCCTATCGGACGACGATCGAGACGACGCGTCCCTCCTCAAAGACGATCGTCCGCCCTTCGCGCCGGTAGACCCATCGCACGCGCCTTCTTCCGTCCTCCCGAAACTCCTCGGTTCGATCGGGATTTCCCAGGAGGCGTCGGACATCCGAAAAGCTCATCTTCTTGCGCACCACGCCGAAGGAGGCGTCTTCGCCCTCCTGTGCGGCCGGTTGGGCCATCACCCTTTTGTGCTCAGACTCGTCAACCGCGGCTTTGGACTCAAAGAGCGGCGCCGTGATGGCGTCGACCAGGCTCGAGAAGCTGGGACGTCCGCTGTAGAACCAGTACCCGACCACCGCGAGCAGCAGAAACAAAAGAAACCGGCGCAGCCACGAGCCGCCCATCGGAAGGGATTATGGAGGAGTTCGGCCGAAAAGGAGCCTAGGAGCGAGGAAGCTGCGCCAGGCACTGGTTGGCGCGCGCCACGAGCTCCCGGAGCGTTTGCCGGCACCAATCCCGTTGCTCGGGACGGACCCGCCACAGAATCTCTCCGGGCGAAAAGACGGCGTCTTCGAGCGACGGCTCCGCTGGATCGCGCCCTCGCGTCCACTCTTCCCGCAGGATGGAGCGGCGGGCGTGGCGAACGGCCTCCAGGCTCTGCGCGTCGTCGACGGCGATGGCGAAGCGCAGCTCGACCAATGGTTCGCCTGCCAGCTCGAGCGCCGCCGAGCCGGCGACCGAGGGAAGCTCGGGAGCCCGTTCGGCGAGCTCCTCGAAACGTATCTTCTGAACCACGCCCCAAAAGACTGCGAAGGGCGTGCCGCTGGTCCGCCTTTCTGCAAACCCCTTGAACTCTTCAGGTTCTGGAGACCTCTGCGGGCGCCCGTCTGGCGGGCGCGCCGAAAACGTCACTTTTCGTAACGACAGGAGAAGAGCCGTCCGGCTCAGGATTCGAGGCCGCGGATCGTCTGCCGGGCCCGATTGGCGCGTTCGAAGAGCTCCGCGATCTTCTGCCGACAGCGGGCAACCTGAGCGACCAGGACGAACCAGCGGATCTCCGTCGCAGTGAACGTGGGATGCTCCAGGGAGGGTTCGTCCCACTCGAGTCCCCGGCTGCGCTCCTCACGGATCATCGCCCGGCGCGCGTAGCGCAAGGCTTCCAGATCCTCCGGCCTCTTCGATGCCAGCTGGAAGCGCAGTGTCACCCGTCGTGAGGTGTCGATTCGCAGAGCGATTGCATCTCGGCCATCCGCCTCCGCAAAAGGCAGCTCCGTGGTCTCTCGAAACCGTATCGTTCTCATGCGCCGTCCGGGGCAGCGGATTATAAGGCAAATCCGCGGGACCGGGGAGGTTTCCGCCCCGCTGAGACATAATGCACGCCGGTTCTGCTCGAGAGACCTCCCAACATGAGCTCAAACACCCCTGTCGCGGTGGCTTACGGGGACGGGATCGGGCCCGAGATCATGGGCGCGACGCTCTCGATCCTCTCGGGGGCCGGGGCACGGATCGCGCCTGAAGTCATCGAGATCGGCGAGAAGGTGTACCGGCGCGGCAACACGGCCGGCGTGGAGGCGTCCGCGTGGGAGACTCTGCGCCGCACCAGGGTCTTCCTGAAGGCCCCGATCACGACACCCCAGGGCGGAGGTTTCAAGAGCTTGAACGTGACGACCCGCAAGACTCTGGGTCTCTACGCCAACGTACGTCCCTGCGTCTCCTATCACCCGTTTGTCGCCACGAAGCATCCGGTCATGGACGTCGTCATCGTCCGAGAGAACGAAGAGGACCTCTATGCCGGCATCGAGTACCGCTTGACCGACGATGTCTACGAGTGCCTGAAGCTGATCACGCGACCCGGCTCCGAGAAGATCGTGCGCTACGCCTTCGAGTACGCCCGCCACAACAACCGCAAAAAGGTCACCTGCTTCACAAAAGACAACATCATGAAACTTACGGACGGGCTCTTCCACCGCGTCTTCGAGGAGATCGGTGCACAATACCCGGACATCGAGAAGGAGCACTGGATCGTGGACATCGGCGCGGCCAAGCTGGCCGACACGCCCGAAGCCTTCGACGTCCTTGTGATGCCAAACCTCTATGGCGACATTCTCTCGGATGTCTCCGCCCAAATTGCCGGCTCGGTCGGTCTCGCCGGCTCGGCCAACATCGGCGAGGCTTGCGCCATGTTCGAGGCGATTCACGGCTCGGCGCCGCGCCGCGCGGGACAGAATCTTGCCAACCCTTCGGGTCTGTTGCTCGGCGCCGTCATGATGCTCGTTCACATTGGCCAGCCCGAGGTCGCCGAGCGGGTTCACAACGCCTGGTTGAAGACGATCGAAGAGGGGGTCCACACCTACGATATCTACGAGGAAGGCGTGAGCCGACAGAAGGTGGGCACGAAGGAGTTCGCCGAGGCGGTCGTCGCTCGCCTTGGGCAGAGGCCCGGCACGTTGAAGCCCGTTCGCTATGCGACCTCCGCGAAGCCAATGGCTCCGGCTGCCCCTCGCGCTCGTCCCGCCGCCCGCAAGGAAACAGTGGGCGTGGACGTCTTCGTCGGCTGGCGTAGCCCGGACACCGACGCCCTCGCGGCGAAACTCCAGCCGCTCGCCACGCCCGGTTTTCGCCTGACGATGATGACCAGCCGCGGCTTGAAGATCTGGCCGGAGGGCATGCCCGAGACGATGCGCATGGACGAGTGCCGGTGCCGATTCCTCTCACAAAGTGGAGCAGGCGTTTCGCACACCCAGATCGTCGAGCTGCTCGGCCGCATCACCGCAGCCGGCCTCGAGTTCGTCCAGACCGAAAACCTTTGTACCTTCGACGGGGAACGAGGCTTTTCCCTCGGACAGGGAGAATGAGAAGAATTTGTGATTGGTGATTTGTGATTTGTGATTTGGAGACCCTCGGAAGTTAAGCGAGGTCGAAGAGGAGGGCCTCGGCGTCATCGACTCCGGCAAGTTCCAGCGTACATTCCCCGGTCACGGCGGCGCCGTCAGGGGGCCAGCCGGTTGTACTTCTTCAAGACCTGCCTCAGCCGATCGTGCGGCAGCCCGGGCACGAGGTGCCCGTCGATTCCGGTCATCGTCTCGCCGGCCACCAGGGCGTTGACGATCGCCTCCTCGGTCGCCTGCACGGTCGCCTCAAAGAGCGGATCCATGCCGTCGTTGGGCACCATCGTGACCGGGTGCGGCTTGGCCGACATCCAGGCGCCCGCGTTCGCGGTCGAGAAGGCGAGGAAGATGTCGCCCGAGCCGTTGCCTGAAACACTGCCGGTCCGCGCGAGCCCCATCGTCGCCCTCCGGACGAGGCGCTTCAACTGGTGCGGCAGAAGAGGGGCATCCGTCGCCACGACGATAATGATCGAACCCGTGTCCTGGCCGTAGACCGTTCCGGGGATCTCGAGGCCAACCGGCGCACCCGACACGCGCAGCAGCGAACGCCGCCCGCAATTGCACTGGACGAGGACGCCGACCGTGTAGCCGCCGGCCTTCGCGGAGAGCCTGCGCGAGCTGGAGCCGATGCCTCCCTTGAACTCGTAGCAAATCATTCCCGTCCCGCCTCCCACGCCTCCTTCGGCGACGGGACCTCCGGCGGCCGACCCGAGCGCCTCAAAGACGTGCTCTGCCTTGACGTGAAAACCGTTGATGTCGTTCAGATAGCCGTCCCACGTCTCGGCCACCACGGGGGAAGCGACCACCAGTAGCCGGAAGCGTCCGGCCCGCCCTGCTTCACGCGCCAGGCGATCGCGGCGTCGCGCACCACGCCGACGCTGTGCGTGTTGGTCACGAGAAACGGCCCTTCGAGAAAGCCGGACTCCTCCACCCAGGTCGTGCCCGTCATCTCGCCGTTGCCATTCTGTGAGAACCAGCCCGCGAAAACGGCGTCGTTGTTCGAGTTCTTGCCCCGCGGCAGGATCGCGGTCACGCCCGTGCGGACCGGTCCCTTGCCGACCTCGAGCTTGCCCTCCCCGGAGATCAGCGTCGTGTGCCCCACTTCGACGCCGGCGACGTCCGTGATGGAGTTCCAATGACCCGGCGTGCCCTCGAAGGGGACGCCGAGATCCCGCGCTCGCGGCCTTGTGGCCGCGAACAAGACGGCCGGAATCAGAGCACAAAGAGCGAGAACGGCAAGGATCTTCGCTTTGCTTCTCATGGAGACCTCCAGAGTCAGGAGAATCTAGTGCCATTCCAACTCAGCGCTCCGAATGCGAGATGGAAAGTAGCCAACCGGCTGTTCAAGTATCGTTCCCCTTTGCGTCTTTATACAGCTCGCAACGCCTTCGCCGTAGAAAGTTGGAACGGCACTAGCATCGTGAGGGTTCCCGTCCACCCGAGACAGGTGGAATAGACTCTCAACTTTCCGTTGGAGGCCTTCATGAGCGAGCCAGCCGTCGCCCCCGGGAAGAGCGCCCGGCCCTCTGCCGCGCTCGACGTCGAGATCCTCCGAAACTTCATCGGCGGGCGATGGGTGGAACCGAGCACCCGCGAACAACTCGACGTTTTCAACCCCGCCCGGGGCGAGGTGATCGCCCGCGTCCCTCTGTCGAAACCGCAGGACCTGGACGCCGCCGTCTCCGCCGCAACAAAGGCGTTCCCGGCGTGGCGCGAGACTCCACCGGTCCTGCGCGCGCGGGCCATGTTCCGGTTCCGGCAGCTGCTCGAAGAGAACTTCGAGGAGCTTTCCCGAACGGTGACGACCGAGAACGGCAAGACCCTCGAGGAGTCGCGAGGCAGCGTCCGCCGCGGCATCGAATGCGTGGAAGTCGCCTGCGGAACACCGTCGCTCTTGATGGGCTACGGACTCGAAAACATCGCGAACGGAGTCGACTGCAACGTGATCCGGCAGCCGCTCGGCGTTTGCGCCGCGATCGCGCCCTTCAACTTTCCGGCCATGGTGCCGCTCTGGTTTCTGCCCTTCGCGGTGGCGACCGGGAACACGTTCATCGTCAAACCTTCCGAGCAGGTGCCGTTGACGCAGAGGCTCATTTTCCGATTGCTCGAAAAGTGCGACTTGCCGCCGGGCGTCGTTAACCTCGTCAACGGCGGCCGCGAAACCGTCGAGGCGATCTGCGACCACCCCGGCATTCGGGCCGTTTCCTTTGTCGGCTCGACCCCTGTTGCCCGCGTGGTCTATCAGCGGGCCACTCACGCTGGAAAGCGCGTCCAGGCTCTGGGGGGCGCGAAGAACTTCATCGTCGTGATGCCGGACGCGGATCTCGACCGCTCAATCGGCGTGATGACCGAGTCGTTCTACGGCTGCGCGGGTGAGCGGTGCCTCGCCGGGAGCGTGCTTGTCCCCGTCGGCGAGGCGCACCGGCCGACGCGTCATCGTCTGGCGGAGTCGGCAAAGGCGCTCCGGGTCGGAGACGGCATGGAGCCGGGAGTGTCCATGGGCCCGCTCATCAGCCGCAAGCACCGCGAGCGCGTCGTCGGTTATATCGAAGAAGGGATCGCGGAAGGAGCGGAGTTGCTGCTCGACGGGCGCAGCGTCCACGTGCCCGAGGGAGAGAACGGATTCTTTCTGGGGCCCAGCATCTTCGATCGAGTCGCACCCACAATGAGGATTGGCCGCGAAGAAATCTTCGGGCCGGTGGTCTCGATCATGCCGGTGAAGACCCTGGAAGAGGCGATTCGCGTCATGCACGCGCATCCCAACGCAAACGCCACTTCCATCTTCACCTCGAGCGGCAAGGCCGCACGGGAATTCGCGCGGCTCGCGTCGGCCTCCATGGTGGGCGTCAACATCGGGGTGGCGGCGCCCATGGCCTCCTTCCCCTTCGGGGGCGCCAGGGACAGCTTTTTTGGCGACCTGAAGGTGCACGGACGAGACGCGTACGAGTTCTATACCGACAAGAAGGTCGTGATCTCTCGATGGTTCTAAGAGGATTCAGAGGATCGTTCCGCAGGGAGCAAGGATGAACCCCGTCAAGACGCAGGCGCCGCCATCCGCCACGAGCCAGTCGGTCCGGCAAAAGCACCGCGAATTCCTTTTCCCCGCCACGATCCAGTACTACGAGGAGCCGATCGTCCCGATGGAAGGCCAGGGGCTGCGGATCCGCGACCTCGACGGCAAGGAGTACCTGGATTTCTTTGGCGGGATTCTGACGGTCTCCGTCGGGCACGCGAATGAGAAGGTCAACGCGGCGATCAAGGCACAGGTGGACCGCTTCGCGCACGTCTCCACGCTCTACCCGACGCTGCCGGTGGTGGAACTGGCGGAACGGCTCTCGCGGATCGCACCCGGACGACTCAAGCAATCCTGTTTCACCGCCTCCGGGACCGAAGCGGATGAAACCGCCGTGATGATGGCGCAGCTTTCCACCGGGTCAACCGAGATCGTGGCGCTGCGGCATGGCTATTCCGGGCGTTCGATGCTCGCGCAGAGCCTGACCGGGCATGCTTCCTGGCGCGCGCTCCCGACGCAGGTCGCCGGCGTCAAGCATGCGGTCTCCCCCTATTGTTACCGCTGTCCGCTGCACCTGACCTACCCCTCCTGTGGCGTCGCCTGCGCCAAAGACATCGAGGAGCTGATCCGCACCACCACCACCGGCCGCGTGGCCGGCTTCCTGGCCGAACCGATTCAGGGGGTCGGAGGCTTCATCACCCCACCGCCCGAGTACTTCGAGATCGCGGTCTCGATCATCCGCAAGTACGGGGGCATCTTCATCTGCGACGAGGTGCAGACCGGCTTCGGACGCACCGGCGGCACGATGTGGGGGATCGAGCATTGGGGGGTCGAGCCCGACATCCTGACGGCGGCCAAAGGTATCGCCAACGGTCTGCCCCTGGCCGTCACGCTCGCGACTCCCGAGATCGCAGCGTCCTTGAAGTCGCTCACCATCTCGACGTTCGGCGGCAATCCGGTCTCCTGCGCCGCCGCCAACGCGACGATCGAAATCATCGAGGAGGAAGAACTGCCCGCCAATGCCGAGAAGATGGGGCGGCTGCTGCGCGAAGGGCTGGAGGAGTTGAAGCGTCGCTTCCCCAAGTCGATCGGCGACGTGCGGGGGATGGGGTTGATGCAGGCGGTCGAGCTGGTCGCGGACGAGACCGCCGCCGACCGCACACCCGCCAGGGCTCTGACCAACCGCGTCTTCGAGGAGACAAAGAAACGGGGCCTGCTGATCGGCAAGGGGGGTCTCGAGGGCAACGTGTTCCGCATCGCCCCGGCGCTGACCGTGACGAGGTCCGACATCGAAGAAGCGCTCGGGATCCTGCGGGAATCCTTCGAAACCGCAGGGGCTCGATGACAGCCTGGTGAGTTCGAGGCGGACAGCCGAGACCTCCGAGGGTCTCCGACCAGAGCCGCCCGGCCAGGACGCCGAAGAACCCGGAGGCTAGTCTCCCGTCTGTGGTCTCTCGTGATCCGAGAGCCGCGCGAGGAGCCAGGTCTGAAGCTTCTCCCGCTCGCCGTCGGAGAGCCGGATCTCGTAGGGCCGGCCCGACCGCTCAGAGCGGGAGGCGACGGCCAGGATGAAGTCCCGGGCCGTTTGCACGCGGCGGCCGGACGCGGCAAGCTTTCTCCGCAGGTGGGAGACCGCCGTCGAGGCTTTGTACTCCTTGCCGTTGCGGATGAAAATCGCGTTCGATCTCTGGATTTCGGCCAGGAGCCAGTCGATCTTTGCCTGCTCCGCGGCCGGCCGGGTTTCGGCGGCAAGCCCGGCCGCGAGCGCGAACAGCGCCGCGAAACCGGGGACCTTCCACATCCCGCGGCCAGCGCGCTGGCTCGCCGCGGGCGCCGTCCGGCTCAAGGCGAGCACGTCCTGCCGTGTGAATCCGCTGTCACGAGAAACGCACGCACGGGCGCAGTCTAACCAAGCCGCGTGCCGGACTCTCGAGCCTCGACTCTCGGGTTTCATTCGATGAGATACTCCCCGCGTTTTCATGTCCGCGCTGGCGGTTTCCGGCGGCCTCGTGCTGGTGCTCACCGTCCTCTGGGACGCGTTTGAGACGATCATTCTGTCCCGGCGCGTGTCGCGTCGCATGCGTCTGGCCCGTCTCTTCTACGTGCTCACCTGGACGCCCTGGAAGGTCCTTGTCGGCCGGTTCCGGGACAAGAACCGGCGCGAAAACTACCTGGGTTTCTATGGTCCGCTTTCCATCCTGTTTCTGCTGGTCCTCTGGGCGGCCGCGTTGATCGTCGGTTTCGCCCTTCTGCACTGGGGTCTCGGATCGCGGATGCGGGTCCCCGAGGGGTTGAGCGGCTTCGCCGCAGACCTCTATTTGAGCGGGACCAACTTCTTCACGCTGGGGCTGGGAGACGTGACACCCGAGACCAACCTCGCACGGGCCCTGACCGTCGTGGAGGCGGGGACGGGGTTCGGCTTCCTCGCGCTCGTCATCGGTTATCTGCCCGTTCTCTATCAGGCGTTTTCCCGGCGGGAAGTGCACATCTCCCTTCTGGACGCCCGCGCCGGATCCCCACCGACGGCCGCGGAGCTGCTCCAGCGCAACTGCCAGGCGCACGATCAGGGGGCGCTCGAGCAACTCCTCCATGACTGGGAGCGCTCGGCGGCGGAACTGCTCGAAAGCCATGTCTCCTTTCCGGTAGTCGCCTTCTTCCGGTCCCAGCACGACAACCAGTCCTGGGTCGCGGCGTTGACGACGGTGCTCGACTCCTGCTCGCTCGTGATCGCGGGCACCGACGGCGCTCCCCTGCGGGCGGCGCGGCTGACTTTTGCCATGGCGCGGCATGCTCTCGTCGACATGTGTGCGGTTTTTCTGCTCCGAGTCCGGCCGCTCGCAAGCGACCGCCTCCCGCCGGACGAGATGACACGGCTGCGGCAAAGCCTGGCGTTGGCCGGCGTGCCCCTGCCCGAAGGCGAAGCCGTCGAGAGGAAGCTCGCCGAGCTGCGCGGAATGTATGAGCCCTACGCGAACACGCTCGCGGCATTCCTCCTGATGCCTCTGCCGGCCTGGGTTCCCGCGGTCCGGGTGAGGGACAACTGGCAGACGACGGGCCTGATTCGAGAATGAGGAGGCTCTCCGAACGGGTCTTGTTCCTTCTCGGTTTCCTCTTGGGCGGGATTTGGTTTCTCTTCTGCTCGGCTCTGGGAATTCTCTGGCTGTTGCTCCGCCCACAGAATCGCCAGACTCTCTATGTCTTCGGCCGTGTCTTCTGCCGCGGGTTGGTGCGGATGATGGGCTGGAGGATCGACGTCGAGAACGGGGAGCGCCTGCGCGCCCTGCGTCCGTGCGTGATCGTCGGCAACCACCAGAGCTTCTTGGACGTCGTCACCTTCGGATCCATTTTTCCGCCGCAGACCGTCTCGGCAGGCAAGCGCGAGATCGGCAAGATCCCCATCTTCGGCTGGTTCTACCGCCTCTCAGGCAATCTGATCATCGACCGCGGGAACGCCCGCGATGCGCTTGCGTCTCTGGAGAATGCGGCAGAAGCCATGCGCCAGGAGAAGATCTCCGTCTGGTTCATGCCGGAGGGGCACCGCAACACGGCTC
>JBOGJN010000537.1:0-2623 GCA_050745445.1 Thermoanaerobaculia bacterium | reverse complement strand
AGCGGCCTGGCTTCGCTTCCCGAGCTTCAGGCTCGAGCCGCTCGAACAGCTTTACCGCCGCGTGGATGCCGCGACTTACCGGTATGAGAGTGCGGGTGGCAAGTTCGTCGCCGATCTCGAGGTGAATGCCGCAGGCCTCGTCACCAGTTATCCAAACTTCTGGCGAGCCGAGCCGGAGAGCTAGGACGAAGCAGGACGCCTCCCGGCTATGTCGGATCTGACATAACGGATTGGACGTCGCCCGGAGGCGATCCGGGGCAGCGGTCTCAAATCCCGGAGCTCCGAGCGCCCCGAGAAGATCGCGGCGCTCGAGCGATTCACTTGGCCGGCTTCAGATCGAAGGCGCCGTCCGACTCCTCGAAGAAGAGGCAGTCGCCATCCAGACCCGCCCCGCTCGTGTGCTTCATTCCGCCGGGCTCGGAGACATACGATCCGGGTCCCAGCCTCTTCTCGCCGTCGCCCGAGTCATAGACGAAGGTCCCCGAAAACAAGGCCCTCGTCATTGCTCGCATATGCTCTCTCGCTTCCTCATCCATACGACGTTGTCCTGCCGATCAGGCCGCTGCCCCGGCCCCCTTTCGGCCTTTCAAGACTAATCCAGTTCAGCGTCCGTCAAGGCGGCCCCGGCTCACGCCCTTCTCGCCTCACGTATGAGGACGGGCGAGGCGCCGAGGCGGTCGAAAACGGGAAGGCCCTTGCCGTCGAACCGGCCGAAGGAAAGTGTTCCGGTCGGACACATCTGGACGCAGGCCGAGCAGCGCACGCACTCGGGGTCGGCCATCGGGAGGCCCTTGTTGGCGAAGTTCATGATGTCGATCCCCTGGTGGCAGACCGAGGTGCAGACATTGCAGGAAATGCACTTGGACTTCTCGGCGAAGATCCGGAAGCGCGAGAAGCGGGCGTAGATGTGCATCAAGGCCGCGAGCGGGCAGGCAAAGCGGCACCAGACGCGCCCCGAAAACCAGAAATACATCCCGACGCCGACGATCCCGGCCAGGAAGATGTCCACGACGTGGTAGTAGTTGAGCTCGATTCCCAGGATGGACCAGCCTGAGAGCAGCCCGTTGTAGAGCTTCTCGGCTCCCCGCCCGAGACCGGAGCTCGGCCAGGTCCAGGAGACCACGCGGCCGAGGAAGATCAGGAACGCGGCCGCCAGAGCGGCCTGTCCCACCATGTTCATCCGGTTCCAGAGCGGGCCGTGCGGCATCTTCTGCCGGTGCGCGTCGCCCATCGTCTCGGCCAGCGCGCCGCAGGGGCAGATCCAGCCGCAATAGGCGCCCTTGCCCCACTTTCGGATGATGAGCGGAATGATCACGAAAGTCTGGGCAAACGCGATGACGAGCCACCAGAGAAGGGGTTTGGAGGAAAAGACGTTCCAGACGAAAAGCGGCCAGGCCAGGATGAAGCCGAAGGCCCGCCAGTACTCGCGGCCCTGGCCGTAGTCGGCTGAGGGGAAGAGGTTGTCCGCGATTGTCTTGCCAAACCCGGCGTCGAAGACGCCATTGTGGCCGAGATAGGGGAGCAGAACGAAAGGCAACAGAAAGAGCGGGATCCACTGGATGAGAGTCAGCGTCACGGTCTGGAGTGTGACGTAGGGAGTCTTGCGCCGCCGGATTCGACGGATCCCGAAGAGGAGCACGCAGAGACAGTAGGCGAGCGAGTAATAGAAACCGGGGTCTTTCAAGGAGATGGCAAGAGTTCCCAGGAGCGTGGCCGGACTCTTCGCGGCGGCCGCGACTCTGCCCCCAGCGTCCTCCAGCCACGCCGGCACGTCGTAGGGAAAGAGAGTGTGTTCCTGGAAGTACTGGTTGACCGCGCCGCCAGCCTTCCAGTTGTAGAGGAAGACGCAGAAGAGAAAGAAAAGGACAAACGACAAGTACGTCGCCGGCTTCCATTCGCCGCGGATCGGGATTCGAGACCGCCGGAAGAACGCGAGCGGCGCCTCGCGTCCGAGCATCGTGAAGACGACGTTGTTGGGGATCGCCGTCTCCTTTCCGGCTTCGTCCTTCAAGGTCGCGTGTTTGGGCTCGATCTTCACCACCCGGGTCCCCAGGGCGAGTCGCACCGAGCCCGGCGGATGCTCGACCCCGGCCATGAAGGCGCCGGTCGAGGTCGTGACGCGCTCGGAGGTCGGATGCTCGACCGCCACGGGCGCATTCGGGTCCTTCTCGAGCATCCGGATCTTCTGGATGTTCTCGGGCTTGGGGCGCGCAAACTCGTTCTTACGGTAGGAGAGCGTGACGTGAGCCCCGGCCGTGCCGAGAGCGATCGCCGTCTCCAGTGCCGAGTCGCCGCCGCCGACGACCAGGACCTGCTGCCCCAGGAACTCCTTCGGGTCGTAGAGGCGGTTGAAGACCTTGTCTAAGTCCTCGCCGGGGACGCCCAGCTTCCGGTGGTTGCCGCTCCGGCCGATCGCGACGATGACGCGCCGCGCCTTCGTCACGGTCTTCTTGTCGCCGTGATGGAGAAGCAGAACGTTGCCCTTCCTCTCGATCCTTTCGATGCGGGAGAAGGCGACCTCGAGCCCGGCCGCCTTGCGTTTCGCCTCCATGCCCTCCAGAAGCTCTTCCTTGGGGTGAACCTCGGCCTTGAACTGAAGGTCCCCCTCCGGCTTCATGTCGGT
>JBOGJN010000536.1:0-1822 GCA_050745445.1 Thermoanaerobaculia bacterium | reverse complement strand
GACTGGTACAAGGGCACGGCCGACGCCATCCTGCAGAACCTCTCCTTCGTGCGGCGCGGCGATCCCGATCTGATTCTGGTCCTCTCCGGCGACCACATCTACAAGATGGACTACGCGGGCCTGATCGACTTTCACGAGAAGCGCCAGGCCGACGTGACGATCGCCACGCTGAACGTCACGCGCGAGGAAGCCTCGCGCATGGGCATCCTGGCGACCGATGCCGAGTACCGCGTCACGCAGTTCATCGAAAAGCCCAAGGACCCTCCCGGCACGCTCGCCTCGATGGGCATCTACGTCTTCAACCGGGGCGTCCTCGCCCAGATGCTCCTGGAGGACGGGAAGAAGCGCGACTCCTCCCACGATTTCGGAAAGGACATCATCCCGCGCATGGTCACCGGCGGCCTGCGCGCCTTCGCGTACCCCTTCAACGGCTACTGGGTGGACGTCGGGACGATCGACGCCTACTGGCGCACGCATATGGACCTGCTGAAGAACCCGCCTCCCATCGACCTGAACGACCGGTCCTGGGTCATCCACACACGCTCCGAAGAGCGCCCGCCGGTGATGATCCAGAGCGGCGCGATCATCCGGGACAGCCTGATTACGGACGGCTGCGTGATCATGCCGGGCGCGCGCATCGAAAAGAGCATCCTCTCGCCGGGCGTCTTCGTCTCCTCCAAAGCGGTCATCCGGCAATCGATCGTGCTGACCGGCACGACCATCGAGCAGGCGGCGCGCGTCGAGCGGGCCATCGTGGACAAGTTTGTCAACGTGGGCCGCAACGCGCGCATCGGGCGCTTGCCAAAGGCGGACGAGAAGCTCGGCATCACGACGGTCGGCAAGAACGCGCAGATCCCCGACAAGACCGTCATCGCCCCCGGCGCCGTCGTCAATGCCGACGCCAAGCCCGGATACTTCACCGCCGCGGATTAGCTTGAAGACTCCCTCTCCCGGCGGGAACTCTTTTTTCTCGGTCTACTTGGCGGCGGGAAGCGTGTACTCGCCCTCGACCTCGCAGGTCGCGGAGCCGTCGGCGTTGCCCTTACAGGTAAACGTTCCATTGCCCGTGAGGCCCTTCAACTTGCCGGTGCCTCCCGTGTACTTCCACGTGCCAGAGCCGCTCTCGAGCGCTCCGTCTTTCGTGTAGCTCCCCTTCACGCTGTACTTGACGAAGTACTTGTCGCCGCTCGCCATCGTGCTCCAGTGGACGCCGGAGCCGGTCGACTTGCTCCCGCTCATCTCGGCGATCTCAGTGTTGTTGCCGTCTTTGGACGAGCTTCCGCCCATTTCCAGCCCCTTCGTCCACGTGCACTGAAACTTGCTCATGACCATGGAGTGGTTGGGGCGGTCTCCGATCTCGACCGAGTGCGTCGGATCCGGTTTCCCGCACTGGGCCGTCCCAGATTGCTTCGTCTGCGCCGCCGCCGCACAAGCCAGCGCCAGCGCCATCACCACACCGACCAAGGACCGTACTTTCATATGCCCTCCTTCAAGAGCAGAAGCCGCCGAACTCTTCGGCGGCCAGAGAATCTCTCGAGAGTCTCTCACGGTTTGATCCAGCGCGTGAACCACTCGAGGTTGCGCTTCATGGCTTCGCGCTGGAGCATGGGCTCGTAGTACAGGTGGGAGCTACGCGGGTAGATGTCGAACTCCACTGTCTTGCCGAGCACCTGGAGCGCCCGGTAGAACTTCCAGGCGTTGGCGATGGGCACGCGCAGGTCCCGCTCGCCGTGCTGGATCAGCAGGGGCGTCGTCACGTTCTGCGCGAAGTTGATGGGAGAGTGGGCGAAATACGACTCGCGCGCTTCCCAGGGCTTCTTGA
>JBOGJN010000535.1:0-1799 GCA_050745445.1 Thermoanaerobaculia bacterium | reverse complement strand
AGCTTGCGGTCGAGGATGATCTCCATGTTGCCGGTGCCCTTGAACTCCTCGAAGATCACATCGTCCATGCGCGAGCCGGTCTCGACCAGCGCGGTGGCGATGATGGTGAGCGAGCCGCCTTCTTCTATGTTGCGGGCGGCTCCGAAGAAACGCTTGGGGCGTTGCAGCGCGTTCGAATCTACGCCGCCGGAGAGGACCTTGCCGGAGGGCGGCACTATGGTGTTGTAAGCGCGCGCCAGACGGGTGATCGAATCCAGCAGGATCACAACGTCGCGCTTGTGTTCGACCAGGCGTTTTGCCTTTTCGATGACCATTTCAGCGACCTGTACGTGCCGGGCCGCGGGTTCGTCAAAGGTCGAGCTGATGACCTCGCCCTTGACCGAGCGCTGCATGTCCGTGACTTCCTCCGGCCGCTCGTCGATCAGGAGCACGATCAACGTGATCTCCGGGTGATTGGTCGAGATGGAGTTCGCCAGCGACTGGAGGACCATCGTCTTGCCCGTGCGCGGCGCCGCAACGATCAACCCCCGCTGCCCCTTGCCGACCGGGGCAACCAGGTCGAGAACGCGCGAAGTCATGTTGTTCGGGACTTCCAGCCGGATGCGGTCCTGCGGGTAGAGCGGGGTCAGGTTGTCGAAGAAGATCTTGTCGCGCGCGACGTCCGGGTGCTCGAAGTTGACGGCCTCGACCT
Source organism: Thermoanaerobaculia bacterium (assembly GCA_050745445.1). GTDB lineage: Bacteria > Acidobacteriota > Thermoanaerobaculia > UBA5066 > Gp7-AA6 > JBOGJN01. The sequence goes on along the minus strand of JBOGJN010000535.1, from coordinate 1,108 downwards.
TGATGAGGGCGAAATACCGTTCCCCCTCCTTCGGGGGGCGGATCTGGCCCGAGACCGTGTCGCCCGTGCGCAGATCGAACTTGCGGATCTGCGACGGCGAAACGTAGATGTCGTCGGGACCGGGCAGGTAGTTGTACTCGGGCGCCCGGAGAAAGCCGAAGCCGTCCGGAAGGCACTCGAGCACGCCCTCCGAGAAGATGAGCCCCTTCTTTTCCGTCTGTGCCTGCAGGATCTTGAAGATGAGGTCCTGCTTCCTCATGCCGGTCGCGTTCTCGACCTCGAGATCCTTGGCGATCTTGAGAAGCTGCGGGATCTTGATTTCGTGCAGCGCCCGGATGTCGAGCGTGTCCGCCGACTCGACGGTCTCTTCCTCGGTCGTGTCCGGCAGCCCCTCCGTCGGGACTTCCAGGGTCTCGACGTCGGAGTCGTTCGGTCCCTTTCTCCTGGCCATGGTTACCCCTCTTCCTCTTCGATTCGCCGGCGGATCTCCCGCCGCAGGATGTCGACGCCCTCTCCGGTCTTCGCGGAGACCGGCCAGATCTCGCCGTGGATCTCCCCGAGCCGTTTGCGCGCGCGAGCCCTCTCGGCGGCCGAGAGCCTGTCCCACTTGGTCGCGACGGCCATCGTGCGGATCCCGTAGGCGGCGAGCTCCTCGCGGATCCGAAGATCGATGTCCGCCTCCGGCACCCGAGGATCCACGAGGCGCACGGCCAGCTTCACGCGCCCGCTCTCAAAGAGCGTATCGGCGAGCACGTTCCAGGCCTCGCGCTCGCTGTGCGGAGCCCGAGCGAAACCGGCGCCCGGCAGGTCCGCCCAATGCTGCCCTTCGTTCGTCTCATAAAAGTAGATTCCGCGTGTTTTTCCCGGCGTCTTGCCGACGCGGGCTGAATGCGTTCCCAGCAGGCGGTTCAACAGGCTCGACTTGCCGACGTTCGACCGTCCGACGAACGCCACGACCGGGAGAAGCCTCTTCGGGAAGTCTTCCCGGCGGTGGACCGCGGCGACGAGAGCGCCGCGGACGGTGTCGCTTTTCAAACGGAAAGCCGGATCAGTGCGCGACCGTGCCCCCCTCAGCCGGCGGCTGAGCCGTCGGCGCGATCGCAGGGGC
>JBOGJN010000534.1:0-4891 GCA_050745445.1 Thermoanaerobaculia bacterium | reverse complement strand
GGAAGAACATAGAATTCCCTGCCGTGGCGACCCAAAAGACCGAAAGCGACATTAGCTCCGAGCTCGTGGCCGAATTCGGCGAGAACGCGAGCTATGTGGAGGAACTGCTTGTGCGCTACCGCTCCAGCCCGACAAGCGTGGACGAGGAATGGCAGGCCTTCTTCCGCGAGCGGTTGGGAGAGCCGGCACCGGCGGAGAAACGGGAGCCAGCTTCGGGCCCATCTTCGCCCCGTCCCTTAACTCTCTCGGCCGCTGGTCGCGAAGCGACAGCCGCGGCCGAAAGCCAGCAGCGGCTGACGATCCGTGGCGCCGCCCTGCGTGTCGCCGAGAACATGGAGGCGAGCCTCCAGGTTCCGACGGCCACGTCGGAGCGACAGATGCCCGTCAAGGTTCTGGAGGAGAACCGCCGTCTGATCAACGAGCACCGCGCGAGCCGCGAGCAGAGCAAGGTTTCGTTTACGCACCTGGTCGGCTGGGCCGTCGTGCAGGCGCTGAAAGTGTTCCCGGGGTTGAACGACGCCTACGATTCGTCGGGCGGCTCCCCGGTGCGCGTCCGGAGGGACCGCATCAACCTCGGCCTCGCGGTCGACGTGGAGAAGCCGGACGGCTCGCACTCTCTCCTCGTGCCGAACGTGAAGGCCGTCCAGGCAATGACGCTTAGCGCGTTCGTGGCGGCAAGCGACGACGTCGTGACCCGGGCGCGCCGCGGAAAGCTCGAGTTGAAAGACTTCGAGGGCACGACGGTTTCGCTGACCAACCCGGGAACGCTCGGCACGACGGCTTCCGTTCCGAGGCTCATACCGGGTCAGGGGCTGATCGTGGCGACGGGCTCGATGGAGTACGCGGGAGAGTTTCGGGGCATGTCGCCCGAGGCCCTGTCGGAGCTCGCGATCAGTAAGGTCGTGACCGTCACTTCGACTTACGACCACCGGATCATTCAGGGCGCCGAGTCGGGGGCCTTCCTCGCGCGCATCGAGGAGCTTCTCCAGGGCGACCACGGTTTCTACGAGCAGGCCTTCGCCGATCTTTCCATCCCGCATAAGCCGGTCCACTGGGCCAAGGACAGAAATCCTGCCCTTTCGGGTGACGGCCGGCGCGGCGAGATTGAGAAGCAGGCGCGGGTTCTGGAGCTCATAAACGCTTACCGCGTGCGCGGACACCTGATCGCCGACATCGATCCCCTGGGTTTGATGCCCGTGCAGAACCACCCGGAGCTCGATCTGGAGACGTACGGCTTGACGCTCTGGGACCTCGATCGCGCGTTTTGGACGGGAGGTCTGGCCGGTGGGGAGCACATGGCGTTGCGCGAAATCATCGCGGTCATGCGGCGGGTCTACTGTGGCAAGGTCGGCATCGAGTATCGCTTCATCTCCGATCCGACCGAGAAGCACTGGATCCGCAAGCGCGTGGGAGCGCCCCCCGAGCCGCTCCCGGCCGAGCTGCGCAAAAAGCTCCTCGAGAAGCTGATTGCCGCGGAGACCTTCGAGCGGTTTCTCGCAACGCGGTTCCTCGGCCAGAGACGCTACTCGATTGAGGGATGCGAAACGGCGATCGCGTTTCTGGACCGGCTCGTGGAGGGGGCGGCCACGCGCGGGATCGAGGAGGTCTCGATCGGCCTGACCCACCGCGGAAGGTTGAATATCCTCGCCAACGTCGTCGGCAACGCCGCCGAGCGCATCTTTGCTGGCTTCGGGGGCACCGTGCATCCCGACTTCCCGGCCGACGAGGGGGATGTGAAGTATCACCAGGGAGCGCGCTCGACGCGCCTAACCGAGAGCGGGCGCGAGATCGCCATCTCCATCCCCTCCAATCCTTCCCATCTCGAGGCCGTAGACCCGATCGTGGAAGGGATGGTGCGGGCCAAGCAGGACCGCCTGAATCCCCCGGGAACGGAAGCCTGGGGGCGCGTCCTGGCCGTGCTCCTGCACGGCGACGCGGCGTTTGCCGGACAGGGTCTGGTCGCCGAAACCTTCAATCTGGCGCAGCTGCACGGTTATCGGACCGGCGGAACGATCCACCTCGTCGTGAACAACCAGATCGGCTTCACGACCGACCCGAAGGCGGGCCGTTCCTCGCTCTACTCGACCGACGTGGCCAAGATCAACCAGGTGCCCATCTTCCACGTCAACGGCGACGACCCGGAGGCGGCCTACCGCGTCCTTCAGATCGCGCTCGACTACCGGCAGGAGTACCACAAGGACGTCGTGATCGACCTGATTGGCTTCCGCCTCCACGGCCACAACGAGGGGGACGAGCCCACGTACACGCAACCGCTCATGTACCGGAGGATCCAGGAGCATCCGGGCGTGCGCGCGCTCTACGCGCGCCGGTTGATCCGGGACCGCGTCGTGACGCAAGAGGAGGTCGAGCGGCTCGAGACGGGGCAGCGCGCGTCTTACGAGGAGGCGCTTGCCGCCGCCCAGCAGGCGAGCCGCGAGGCGGGAGCGGTCCCGGCGGGGCCGGCCCACAAGGGCGAGAGCGGGCGGGTCGAAGAGGTGGCGACGGGGGTTTCCCGCCAGACCCTGTCGCGGATCGGTCGTGTTCTCACGACGGTTCCCTCCGGCTTCAATCTGAACCCGAAGATGGTGCAACAGCTGGCGCGCCGCGCCAAGATCGCCGAGGGGGCGCTGCCGCTCGACTGGTCGACCGCCGAGGCGCTCGCCTTCGGCTCTCTCTTGCTCGAAGGCACCCCCATCCGGATGTCGGGCCAGGACTCCTCTCGGGGGACGTTTTCTCAGCGGCATGTCGTGCTGCACGACACGCAGACGGGAGAGACCTGGACGCCGCTTTCGCAGCTTGATCCGTCGCAGGCGTCCTTCCAGGTCTACGACAGCCCCCTCTCGGAGTTCGGCGTCCTCGGCTTCGAGTACGGCTACAGTGTGGAGTTCCCGGAGGCTCTGGTCATCTGGGAGGCTCAATACGGCGACTTCGCCAACGGCGCGCAAGTCGTCCTCGACCAGTTTGTCAGCTCGGCCGAGGACAAGTGGCGGGAGACCACACGGCTGACCCTGCTGCTGCCCCATGGCTACGAGGGGCAGGGGCCGGAGCACTCGAGCGCCCGCATCGAGCGCTACCTGCAGCTCTGCGCCGACGAAAACGTACAGGTCTGCAACGTCACGACACCCGCGCAATACTTTCACCTGCTGCGCCGCCAGATGCGGCAGGGACGCGCCAAGCCCTTGGTCCTCTTCACGCCCAAGAGCCTGCTGCGCTTGGCGACATCCTTCTCAGCGCTCGACGCACTGGAGAGGGCAGGCTTCCGAACGGTTCTGGACGACCCTGAAATTTCCCAGCATGGCGAGGTGACGCGGGCGCTCTTCTGCAGCGGCAAGGTCTATTACGACCTGCGCGCCGAGAAAGAGAAGCGCGGCGACGACCGAACCGCGGTCGTGCGACTCGAGCAGCTCTATCCGTTCCCGCAGGAGCGGCTCCATGCGATCCTGGCCGGCTACCCGAATCTGCGCGAAGCGGTCTGGGTGCAGGAGGAGCCGAAGAACATGGGGGGCTGGACGTTTGTCGAGCCGCGGCTTTCGGAGCTGCTCCCCTCGGGTGCGTCGCCGCGGTACGCCGGGCGTCCGCCTTCCGCATCGCCGGCTACGGGCAACGCCAACGTCCACAAGAAGGAGCTCGAGCTGTTTCTCGCGGATGCGTTCGGGGGATAGGATCCTTGAAGGAGGCGTCGATGCCAAAATATGTGATCGAACGGGAGATTGCGGGTGCGGGAAAGTTGTCCGAGCAGGAGCTCAAAGCGATCTCGCAGAAGTCCTGCGGAGTGCTTTCTAAAATGGGCCCTCAGATCCAGTGGATTCACAGCTATGTCACGGACGACAAGATCTACTGTGTCTATGTCGCCCCGAACGAGAAGATGGTCCGCGAGCACGCGCAGCAGGGCGGCTTTCCCGCAAATCGGGTTTCCGCGGTGAGGCGCATGATCGATCCGACGACCGCGGATTAGCGCAACTGCTGGCGCCAAGCCCGCGTTTCGGGGATGGTCTTTCGATCTTGATGAATGGTCTCGAGAGCCTGGGCAGGCTCTTTGCCTACAATGACTGGGCCAACCGCGAGACCCTCTCCTCCATCGAGGCGGCCGGGTCTGCCCCGGCTCGCTCGCTGCGCACCCTCTCGCATATCGTGGGTGCCGAGTGGCTGTGGCTTGCCCGCCTGAAGCGTGAAGAGAACGTTATGGCCGTCTGGCCCGAGCTGACACTCGAAGGGTGCCGGGCACAGGTCGGTCGGCTTGGAAAAGCCTGGCGGGCCTATTGCGAAGGACTCGATCCCCACCGGCTCTCGGAACCTGTCTCGTACGTCAACTCGAAGGGAGAATCCTGGACGAACACCGTCCAAGACATCCTGATGCACGTCGTGATGCACTCGGTCTATCACCGGGGACAGATCGCCGCCGACGTGCGCGCGAGCGGCCATGAACCGGCCTACACGGACTTCATCCACGCTGTGCGTCGGGGGCTCGTGGGATGAGTCGCTTCGGGGAACGGCTATGTCCGATCTGACATAGGAATTAGTTGTCAGTGATCAGTTATCAGTTGCCAGCTATCCCCAGTCCTCTGTCTGGGAGTGAAAACTGAGAACTGAGAACTGAAAACTGAGAACTGCTCTCGCTATCCTTTCTTTGGTCTCATTGCCTCGAACGCGGCGGCAAGCTGCTCCCGCGGGAGCTTGCGGTAGTCGGAGAACTCGCCGCCGCCGGCCAACCACTCGCCTCCGTCCATCGTGACGCAGTCTCCCGTCTGGTAGAGGCAGAGCTCCGAGAGCAGAAACGTCGCCAGATTCGCGATCTCCTCCTCCCTGCCAAAGCGGCCGAGCGGGACGCGCGCGAGCGCGTTCTTCTCGGCCTCCGGCCCCGCGAACAGACGCGAGAACGCGCCCTCGGTCG
>JBOGJN010000533.1:0-8159 GCA_050745445.1 Thermoanaerobaculia bacterium | reverse complement strand
GGCGGATCCGGTAGGAGTCTGCCCGGATCGCCGCCTCGCAGTCCCTCGGAGTGGCCCCCTGACTGACCCTGCTCCAGAGATCCTTGATCAGGATGCCGTCCTTCTCGCCCGGATGCGGAGTGGCCTGAACCGACGTGCCCTTCAAGAAGGCCTCGTCGGGAGCGAGCGCCGCGGCCTGCTGAAACTCGTCATAACGCCGCATCCCCTCCAAAGAAAGCGGCAGGATGTCCTTGAGCGGGCCCGAGGAGGTCTCCTCGGGGCCATCGGGCTTTCGCGAGAACTGGAAATTGCCCGGAACCGGCCGCTCGAGCAGCTGATAGAAGGCCTCTTCTCCCAACAGCTTTGCCGTGTGGCAGTTCTTCAGTTTCCCCCCGCGCAGCGAGATCGTTCCGAAGACTTCTCCCTTCGGACTGCGCAGGGTCAGAGAGCCCGAAACGGCCGAATCCGCCAGGCTCTGCAGAAGCCCTGGCAGCCCGAAGAGGGCGAGGTCGCCCGAAAGGCTGGCCGATGCCTGGGTCTCGGGTGCCGGGGCCGCGTTGAAGCTGGCGAGAGCCTCGGCGCCCGCCTTTGCGACTTCGCTCCCCGGAAACCGCTCGACGATGTCCTCGAACGCCAGCCGCACCTCTGCCGTGGGAGTCGCCGAGAGGGCCGCGATACACGAATACAGGCTTCGATCATTCGGGCGCAGGACCAGGCCGAATAGCTTGAAGGGCGCATGGGACCTGAGAGCCGCCAGAAGGCGTTCGACCAGCTCCTCATCCCCCGAGAGATCCTGCCCGGATAGCTCGGCGAGTCTCGCGGTCGTGTCGCCCAGCTCCGCCTTCTTCTTCAGGCCGTGGTCCACGACGGCACGCCGCGCCGCCTCCGTGCCGAAACGCGCCAGCGCCGCCACGACACGGTCGAGCAGCATCCTCAGGTCCTTGGCCTCGTAGGGAACATCTGAGGGCTTCACGAGCATTGTCTCGAGGTCTCCGAGCAGCGTCATCAATGTTCGCTCCGCCTTCTCGTGCTTCAACTGCCCGAGGTTGAGGATCGCCTCTCTGACGAGCGGTGTGGGCAATCCGAGCTCGGCGTGCCGGACTGCCAGGTCCACGTCCTCGTCCGGGGGGACGCCGCTCGGGCGCGGGATGCGCCGCAAGAGATACAGCAGGTTCCGGCGGAAGTACGACTCGTCCTCCCCGCCCACCTGTCCGAACGCCGACCGTAGCCGCTCGAGCGCCGCCTCGCGGGTGGGGTTGCCGTGAATCTCGAGAAGCAGCAGGAGAAGACGGCGGCGTTCGCCTTTCGGCTCGCGGCGCAACCTCTCCAGAAGGCCATTCGGGGTCAGCGCGGTGAAGAAACTCAGGACCCGGAGTAGGAGGGCATGCTGGTCCGGCGCTTCCGCAAACTTGCGCAACTGCTCGACATCGAGTGACTCATCCCCCTTTCGCCGAACGATGTCCGCCATGCCGGGATCCACCTTTTTCTCCGCGATGATGCGCTGGGCCAGATCGAGCATCGTGGCGGCCTGCGCCAGCGAACCTTCGTTGAAACGCTCGATGGCCGCTTTCACCATCTCCTGAAAGCGCCGGGCCCCTTCCGCGGGATCCTCCGCCTCGGTGACGATGCGATGCATCGCCTCGACCGCGCTGTTCTCCCCGGCCGGCAACGCCACGCCCGCGCCCGGAGCCGGAAGGGTCCAGCCGGGGAGGCTGCTGCCGAGCGAGCGGAAGAGGTCTCCCGTTCCGATGTCGATCCCCATCGCCCGCAGGCGCTCCATGTACTGCTCGAGCTGTTTTGTGTTGTGCGTACTGCGGGCAGCCGCCGCCAGGGTCGGTGAGGCCACACCGCCGCTCCCCTGCCCCGAGGCCGGCCTCGCGCCCGCCAGTTCCCGCTCGAGGCGGTCGAGCAAGAGCGAAACGCGTCGCAGTTCCATCAATTGCTCTTCGCCGGGGGCAGCCGGGCCCGTCAGGGGACGGCCGCCCGGTATGGAGCCGGGGCCCCGCCCCGTGGCGAGCGGCCTGTCGGCTGTTGCGGTCTGCCGGAAAATGAGCTCGACCGAAGACGCCGCGGGTGCCGAGGTTTCGGCGAGCTGGCCCAGGTTGGTCCGGAGAAATTCCCGATCCCCCTCCGGGCAGTAGGTCAGGATGATCTCCTTGAGCTGCGCCAGGTACTTCTCGAAGGGTCCCTTCGGGACGAGGTGGAACTCCCCCATCAAATGGATCTTCTTGACGGCATGAAACAGGTAATCGGAGAGCGGGATGTCGGCGGCCCTCTTGTACTGGGACCCTGTCCAGGCGTGAATGTTGGAGGCTACCAGCTCCGGCGGATACCGAAGCAACACTCCGATCGAATCCGCGACAACCAGGGGGGGCAGCGTGTCGGAGAGATACTGCTGCAGCTCGTCGATCGCCTCCCTCAACCTCGGGTCCGCCGGTGTTTCCGCCATGACTTTCCTCTGCGCCGCCCTGATCCACTACCCTAACTCAGGTCGAGGCCGGCAGGCGCATCGAGCAACCTGTTCGGTGCACAAAGTGGGAAGGCGCTAAAAACTCCTCAAGAAGTCGGCATTGGTGCGGAACTTGGAAAGACGTCCGAGCACGAGCTCCATGGCCTGGATCTTGTCCACCGCGGCGAGCGCCCGCCGCAACTTCACGATCCTTGGCAACTCCTCCGGGTCGTAGAGCTTTTCTTCCTTGCGTGTTCCCGACTGGGGGATGTTGATGCAGGGGAAGATCCGACGGTTGAAGAGGTCCCGGTCGAGCATGATCTCCGTGTTCCCGGTCCCCTTGAACTCCTGGAAAATGATCTCGTCCATGCGGGACCCCGTATCGATCAAGGCCGTCGCGATGATCGTGAGCGATCCGCCCCCCTCGGCGTTGCGCGCGGCGCCAAAGAAGCGGCGCGGCTTCTCCATCGTCCGCGCGTCGATGCCGCCCGACATGATCTTCCCGCCGCCCTTCTGCATGTGATTGTAGGCCCGCGCCATGCGGGTGATCGAGTCGAGGAAGATGATGGCGTGCTTGCCGCATTCGACCAGCCTTCTCGCGCGCTCGGCCACGATCTCCGCCACCGCGATGTGGTTCTCCGCGGAGAGGTCGGAGGAGGAGGCGATGACATCCCCGCGCACGCTGCGGCGAATGTCGGTGACCTCCTCGGGCCGCTCGTCCACCAGCAGGACGATGACGTTGACATCCGGATCGTTGACGGAGACGGCATGCGCCATCCGCTTCAAGAGGGTCGTCTTGCCCGCCTTCGGCGGCGCCACGATCAAGCAGCGTTGGCCCCGGCCGATCGGGGCGAGCAGGTCCACGACCCGGCCACACATCTCCTCCGGCTCTGTCTCGAGCTTGAGCCGCTCGTGCGGGTCGATCGAAACAAGCTCATTGAACGCGGGACGCTGGCGAAAGACCGAGGGCTCGAGTCCCTCGACCGTCTCGACCCTCCTGACGACGCAGCGGCTGGCTTCCACGCCCACCCCGGTGATGAAGGCGCCCGCCTCGAGGCCCTCCCGGGCAACCAGCTCCCGGGGCACGAGGGGATCGCGCGGGGACGGTAAGAAATTCGCCCGCGCCGATACCAGGACGCCCGCAGCGTTTTCCCTGGCCGGAAGAAAGAGCACGCCCTCGACCGGCCGTTCGGGACCGGCCGTCGCAGAAAGCTCGTCGACCCGCTCAACGCCTCCGTGAACTGCGGCGGACCGTCCGCCGCCCCGGCGCCTGCGGCGGCGGCGGCGCCGATGCGGACGCGGCTGCCCATCGCCCGAGGCGGGGCCTCCCGTCTGCACGGAAGCGGAGGCAGGACTCTGCGGGACCAAGGGGTCTTCGGACATGAACTCCCAAGCGCCCGCCGCGCTGACGAGGGGTCCGGGCGGGAACGGCCCATTCTAGCCGAAAACCGGCAAAAGGGGAAACCACTACGAAAAAAGACCTATGACCCGCTCCGGCGCCGCCGGGGGCACCGCCGCCAGAGCGAAGCTGTCCCGAGCGTGGGCGAGGCTGGAGACCCCCACAAGGCTGGTCGTCATGCCCGGGGCGGAGCGAGAGAACTGGAGCGCGCGCTGGGCTCCCGTTGCCGCCTCGGGAAACGCCTGGACGATCTCCTCCGGAAGATCCGCGGCGAGCCGCCCCTGTAGAAGAGAGGCGGAGCCGAAGGCCGCCAGCTTCAGGGCGCGGGCCGCAGCCAGCGCGGGGAGCCTCTCCCCGTCCGTCTCCTGCGAGGGATAACCGATGCCCTGCGCCATGGCCAGGTTGACCGGCAGCTGCACAGCGGCGAAATGCTGCTTCTCCCCGGCCACTTCCCGCGCGATCTCGAGGGTGGCCTGGATCGAGAGATGCTCGGGATGCTCGGGCGGCGCGCGCAGGCCGTCCCACGTCGCCAGTCCCCAGGCGCCTATGTCTCCCACCTCCACCGACCCTTCGAGAACCTCGATTGCCGCGACGAGGCGCTTGCGGAAGGTGGCCGCGTCCACGGAGCTTCGCTGAGCCTCGATGTTGTGAAGGTAGTAGAGGTCAATCGTGGCCAGGCCGAGGTTTTCGCGGCTGCGGCGGATCTGGTCCCGCAGGTACGCAGGGGCCATGCAGTGCCCCCCCTGCGCGATGTCGGCTCTCGGAGCCAGACCGGGCTCGATGAAAGTTTCCAGAATGTAGCGCCGCGGGTCGCGCGGGTCCTCTGCATCGTGCGGAAGGTAGCCCCCCTTGGTCGAGACAAAGACTTCGTCGCGCGCGATCCGCCCTTCGGCGATCACCCGGCCGAGTGCCCGCCCGATCGCGCGCTCGCTCTTCTGGCCGCGGTAGTTGATCGCGGAGTCGAAAACATTGATCGAGGATTCGAGCGCCGTTGCGATCGCACTCTCGTACCCCTGGTCTGTCGGGCCATCCTCGCTTCCCAGATAGGTCCCAAGCCCGATCGAGGAGACCAGGACTCCCGCCGCTGGCCGGAAATGCTCTGGCACTGCTCGGGACCGGTTGGCGAAGCGTCTGGTCCCCTCGGCCGTCGCGCGCCCGGAGATCACGCGCGGAGCGTATCAGAGAGGCTGGAAACCCTCGCGATGCCTCCCCCGGCAGCGACCAAATCCGCGGACGCGCAACGCATCGTCCGAAGGTTCCGGGCCGTTCTGAGATCGAGACGACTGGAAGAGTTATGCCGTGGGTCCGCGTGGTCCCAGCGTTTTGGGCCGCGCTCGACGCACGGACGAGAGCGAAGCGTTTGCTCGGCAGCTTACACGACCGGAAGCGGTATACCGTGAGTTCGGGTTGGCATTTCGAGCCGCGCTCGACGCGCGGACGAGAGCCGAGTGACAGCCCGCCGATCAGACGACCGGTAAGGGTATGCCGTGAGTCCGCGTGGTTCCAGCGTTTTGGGCCGCGCTCGACGCGCGGACGAGAGCGAAGCGTTGGCCCGGAAGTCTACACGACCGGAAGCGGTATACCGTGAGTTCGGGTGCTTCCCTCCACGGAGGGGTCCCAGCGGCCGGGGATCGGTGTCGCGCACCGGGGACAGGCCCCTTGGACCAGACGGTTCTGGACGACCCGGAACCCGTAGCGCTCGATCAGGGTCATCTGGCATTCGGGGCAGCGTGTGTTCTCCCACTGCCCCACCCGGCCAGGCAGGTTGCCGGCGTAGACGTAGCGCAACCCCTCCTCGGTGCCGATCTCGGCCGCGCCAATCAAGGTCTCGGCGGGTGTGGAGCCCCGGTCCATCATCTTGTAGTCCGGGTGAAAGGCCGTGACGTGCCAGGGGATGTCGCGCGAGACGGACGCGACGAAGCGGGCGGCGCGCCGCAACTCCTCCTCGGAATCGTTGAACCCCGGGATCGTCAGCGTGAGGACCTCGAGCCAGATGCCCCGTTCGTGAATCCCGCGGATCGAGTCGAGGACGTTCTGGAGGACCCCGCCCAGCTCCCGATAGTGCTTATCGTCCATCGACTTCAAGTCCACCTTGTAGAAGTCGACCCAGGGGCGGATGTAATCGAGCACCTGTGGAGTTCCATTTCCGTTGGAGACATAGCCGGTGTAGAGCCCGCGGCTTTTCGCCTCCTGAAAAACCGCCACCGCCCACTCGGACGTGATCAACGGCTCGTTGTACGTCGAGACGACAGTCGGCGCGCCCGCTTCGAAGGCCGAGTCCACGAGTGTCTCGGGCGACACATCGCGGGGGGGCGCCACCGCATTCGGGTCGCGAATCGACTGGGACGTGAACCAGTTCTGACAGTAGGAGCAGTGAAAATCGCAACCGAGCATGCCGAAGGACAGCGCGTCCGAGCCCGGAAGCGCGTGGAAATAGGGCTTCTTCTCGATCGGGTCGCACTGGATCGCGCCGATATAGCCCCATGGGACCTTGAGCACCCCCCCCTCGTTGTAGCGAACCTTGCAGACCCCTTCGCGTCCCTCCGGGATCGGGCAGCGGTGGCCGCAGGAGTAGCAGCGCAGGCGCCCATCGGGGAGCCGCTCAACCAGCGCCGGCGCAGCTGCGACGGTTCGGCTGGCCAGAATCGGAGCGATCGCGGAGGCGCTGGCCATCTTCGTCCTTCCAGAAGGATAACTCCAACCGGGCCCCGGAAAATGCCCTCGAGAACCGCCGCGTCATCATGCGCCGATGTCCAGCCGGCCGATCTGCTCCTCTTCTCCCGCCTCCTTCGCTGCCAGAACGGCTCCGTATAATCTCTGGTCTCGTGGGATCCCACACCACCGTGATCCGGGGCTCCGGCATGTTCGTGCCCGACGGCGTCGTCACCAACGAACGGATGTCCCGGCTCATGGACACCACCGACGAGTGGATCGTCCAGCGCACGGGCGTCCGGGAGCGACGCTTCGCCCGGAAAGGCGTTTCCTCGGTGGATCTGGGCGTCGAGGCATCCCGGCGAGCGCTCGAAGACGCGGGTCTGGACCCCGGCGACATCGACTTCATCGTCGTCTCCACCATGACGCCGGCCCACTATTTCCCGGGCAACGGAGGGTTGCTGGCGGCACGTTTGGGCCTTTCCACCACGCCCGCTCTGGACATCCGCATGCAGTGCGCCGGGTTTCTCTCGGGGCTCCAGATCGCCGACGCGTTTATCCGCTCCGGAACCTATCGCCGCGTCCTTCTGGTCGGAGCCGAGTGCCACGCGGCGTTCTTTTCCTGGACCGAGGCCGACTGGGCCGTTCTCTTCGGCGATTCGGACGGGCCGGTCTCGCCCGAGACCTACGCCTGGGGCACCGCGCACCGCGACCGCGCGGTGATCTTCGGCGACGGCGGCGGCGCCTTCGTGCTCGAGGCCCACGCGAAGGACGACGGGCGTGGATTCCTCGGTTTCGAGATGCGCACCGACGGCGAACACTGGGACAAGCTGTATGTGCCGGGAGGCGGCTCGGCCTCTTTCCCCTACTTCACCCCGGAGATGTTTGCCCAAAACCGCACCGTGCCTGTCGTGGACGGGCGGCAGGTCTTCCGGCTCGCCACGACGGCCATGCCGCAGATCGTGCGCGAGGTCCTGGAAAGACACGGTTTGACGCTCGGGGATCTCTCGCTTCTACTGATGCACCAGGCCAACCTGCGCATCAACGAGGCGGTGCAAAAGAGCCTGGCGCTGCCCGACGCGAAGGTCTTCAACAATATTCCCAGGTATGGCAACACGACCGCCGCCACTCTCCCGCTCGTCTTCCACGAGGCGAAGCAGGCGGGGCTCATCCGCCCGGGGAACCTCATCTGCTTCACGGCTCTCGGCGCCGGACTGCACTGGGGTGCCGGCCTCCTGCGAGTCTAGCGCACCGTAACTGCTGAATGGCTAGTGAAGCTGATCCTTGGTCTGCAGGCTTGGAAAGACGCCCCGGAGCCATCGGCATTTCCCTCGTCGGCACGCGGCGGCCGGACTGTCGGCGCAGGCGGTCGCTCCGCGACCGGCGCCGAGAGAGTTAAACGAAGGCCAGCCCGGCCGCCGCGGAGGGTTCCTCGCAGACATCGAGAGGCACAAGATCCTCTCTTCCATGCTCCTCACCCATCACCTCCTCCGGGAAACGCCGCCGTCTCCGGGGCTACCAGGTAGACACTTGCGACACCCTGAGCCCTGGCGGCGGGTCCGCCTCCCGAAGGAGGCGATGAGCGAGGGCGCACGGCACACGGGATCTCAGGCCTCGCCAAGACTGCGACCGAGCGACCAGCGACGGCCCGGTTCTCTCTGTCAGCGGCAGGGCCGGAGC
>JBOGJN010000532.1:0-2207 GCA_050745445.1 Thermoanaerobaculia bacterium | reverse complement strand
CGGGACGGGCAAAGACGTCATCGCGCGGCACATCCAGGCTGCCGGTCCTCGTGGGGGAAAAGCCTTTCTGACGCTCAACTGCGCGGCTCTGCCGGAGAGCCTTCTGGAAAGCGAGCTTTTCGGGCATGCGCCAAGAGCTTCCTCGGAAGTAAACGCGTCAAAGCGCGGTGTCTTCGAACAGGCGAGCGGTGGTACGGTCTTCCTGAACGCGGTCGGCTCGATGACGCCCGCGGTGCAGGCCAAGCTGCTCCGGGTGCTCGAGGAGGGGGCGGTGCGCCGCGTCGGCGAGAGCGAGCCGATTCCGGTGGACGTGCGGATCATTGGCGCGACGAGCCGGGACTTGAAGAAGGCGATCGGCAAGGGCGAGTTTCGAAAAGACCTCTACGATCGCCTCTCGGTCGTCACGCTCGTCGTGCCTCGGTTGCGTGAGCGGCCGGAAGACATCGAGCCGCTGGCCAGGCATTTTCTCGAGGAATCGGTCCGGCGGCTGGGCAAGCTGCGTGTCTTTGCGTCTGAGACGCTGGACTTTTTGCGCGGCTACTCGTTTCCCGGCAATGTCCGGGAGTTGCGCCACGCGATCGAGCAGGCAGTCATCGTCTCGGAGGACGGCACCCTGCATCCCACCGATTTCGTTTTCTTTCGCGCCTCGCAAGACGCCTCCGCCGCGAAACCTGGCGTTGCGGGCCGGTTGCGGCGGCTCGCCGGGGAGATCCCGGTCGAGCGTCTCGAACAGGCGTTGCGGGATCATGGGGGCAATCGCGTCCGGGCCGCGCGGGCCCTCGGAATCAGTCGGGCCACCCTTTACCGTCTTCTGGAGCGAGCCCGTCCGCAGACTCGGGAGCAGCGCTCGGACTGATCCCCGTGCACCCAGACTTCAAATGAAACGGCGGATCTGTCGTGAGCCGCGGTGAGTGGTGCAATGGTTGACGAACGAGTATTCCATCCCGGCCGCGGGTCTGTGCTGGTGATCGACGACGACGAGCAGATCCGCAAGATGATCGTGTCTCTGCTGCGTCCGCTGGGCTATGCCCTGGAGGAGGCCTCCTCGGCCGAAGAGGCTTTCGACAAGATCCAGGCGGCTCTTCCGGATCTGGTTCTTCTCGACATGCAGCTGCCGGGAAAAAGCGGCCACGACGTTCTCGCCGAGATTCGGGCCGACCGGCGGACACGACTGACTCCGGTCGTGATGATCACGGGCGCGGCGACTCACGAGAGCAAGCTGAAGGCGATCCAGGCCGGCGTGACCGACTTCATCGCCAAACCGTTCTCCCCGGAGGAGCTAACGGCTCGGGTCCGCGCCCTGCTCGAGCTCAAATTCGTAACCGATGCTCTGGAGGACGCCGAGCAAGTGATCGTCTCTCTGGCCCGGACGATCGACGCCCGTGACCCCTACACCTATGGGCACAGCGCCCGCGTGTCTTTGTACGCCGGGCTGCTCGGCGAGCGAATCCGGCTGGACGGTCAAGCCCTGACGACCGTGCAGCGCGGCGGGCTCTTCCATGACTTCGGGAAGATTGCTGTTCGCGACCGGGTGCTCTTGAAACCGGGCAAACTCACGCAGGAGGAGTACGAGGAGATCAAGCGTCACCCCCGCGAAGGCCGCGATCTGCTGGAGAACATGAAGACCCTGATCCACGCCCTCGAAGTCGTCTATCACCACCACGAGCGGATGGACGGGTCGGGCTATCCCGAGGGATTGGTTGGGGAGTCGATTCCCCTGACCGCGCGTGTCACGACGATCGCGGATATCTTCGACGCTCTGACCACGGCGCGGGTCTATCGGGGAGCGCTTTCACGCGAGGAGGCGCTTCGGCTCATGGCGGAGGAGGCGCGGAAGGGGTGGTGGGACGGACGGCTCCTCGAAGAGTTCCGCGGCGTGCTGGAGACCTTGCCGGAGGGAGACGAGCGGATCGTGGGTGTCTTGGGGGCCGTGCCGCCCTCTGACGCACGGTTTTCCTAGAGGGTAGGCAGATCAGGCCGAGATCCTCAACGCATGCCAGCGGCAGGGCCGGGAAACCCCTTCGAATCAGGTAAAATGGCCGGGCCAACACCGGAGAGTCTTCACGGGAATTGGGCGACGTGACGAGAGCAGAATGATGGAAGCAGAAGCGCCGCCGACGGGACAGTTTGCCGAGGCCGTCCTGCTCGATGCCCCACAGCGACAGAAGCTTCTGGGATACGCGCGGTCGCGCTTCGGACTTACTGTG
>JBOGJN010000531.1:0-13714 GCA_050745445.1 Thermoanaerobaculia bacterium | reverse complement strand
CGTCTGCCCCGACCGCGCCGGTCGAGGCTCCCGCAATCCGCCAACCCGCTGCACCGCTGGTGGAGGCCGCCCCTGCCGCCTCCCCCGCCTCGGAAGCCCCGGTACCGCGCAGGGCAGCGGCGGAACGCCCGGCGTTGCCGTCCGCCGCCGACTTCCCCGACGTGCTAGCCGGCAAGGACCGCGACTCGATCGCGGCCGCCGCGCTGACCGCGCTCACACGCCGCTTCCTGCGGGCGGCGATTTTCACCGCCAAGCCAAAGGTGGTCTCGGGCTGGGCCGCTGCGGGAGAAGCCGTGGACCTTTCGCGATTTCGGATGGTCGAGATTCCGTGGAACGAGCCTTCCGTTTTCTTGAACGTGCGGCTCTCCCGGGCCTTTTACCTGGGTCCGTTGCCTCCACTTCCCCGGCACGAGGCGATCGCGCAGGCGATGGCCGGCTGGCCCGATGAGTGCGTCGTGCAGCCCGTGATGATCCGGGAGAAGCCGGTCGCCTTCTTTTATGCCGAATTCACCCGCGAGCACGGGGCCACGCCGCTCGACCTGGCCTTCTTGAGGGAGCTTGCTGCCGCGGCCTCTTCCGCCTTCGCCGCCGCCATCCGTCTGAAGAAGAAAGAGATATAATCCGCGCACCCTTCCGGAGGGACAATGATCAAATCGGACATCGTCGATCTCGTCGTCGACCAGGCCGAGATTCCGCGGGCCAAGGCGGCAACGGCGGTGGAGACTGTCATCGAGTCCATGCGGGCCGCGCTCGGTGCCGGCGACCGCATCGAGCTGCGCGGTTTCGGGGTCTTTCAGGTCAAGCGGCGCAAGCGCGGGATCGGACGCAACCCGAAGACAGGCGTCGAGGTGACCATTCCGCCCGGAAACACAATTCGATTCAAACCCGGCAAGGAATTGCGAGACCTGCTTTAGAATAAGAGACTTAGGGGGGCACGGTGGAAGGTCGCCGGATCGGTGAGATTCTGGTCGCGGAAGGGTGGCTCTCGGAGGGCGCTGTCCAGCGTGCGCTCGCGTTCCAGCAGTCCAGTGCGGACCGCATCAAGCTCGGCAGCATCCTGCTCGAGTGGGACCTTCTGGCCGAAGAAACGCTGCTCGAGTCGCTGGCCAAGCTGCACCGGTGCCCGCCCGTCACCTGGGAGATGCTTGCGGTCGCGGACATCTCGGCCGTCCGGCTTTTGCCGGGGACGCACGCGATTCGCCTCAACGCGATGCCTTTGGGCGTCGAAGGGGGAGCGCTGCGCGTCGCTTTCGCCAATCCCTCCAATCTCGCCACCTTGGATGAGGTCTCCGCCATCACCGGAAAACGCATCGTGCCGGGCGTGACGACCGAGGTCCGTCTGATGCAGGCGCACCAGCGGTTCTATGGCCGGCACCTTCCGCTGGAGTTCCGGTCCATCCTTCAAAAGCTCGGTCGTGAGACAAGGAGACGGCGGGCCCCGGGTACACAGATCGGCCCCCCTTCGCCGCTTGCCGGCCGTGACGTCCGCAGCACAGCCGCGGAACCGGAGATCCACTCCGCGCCCGACGACGATTTCGCTGAGATCCTGTCAATCACGATTCCAGAGATCCCCCTTCCCGGTCGGGCGCCGCGGTCCGCTCCCGCGTCGTGGTCTTCGCTCGAGCCTGCCTCGGACGAAGGCTCGCAGACGCCATCGATCGGAGAGATCCTGGCGTCTCTGCCTGGAGAGCCCGCAACGCCGCGGGATGCCGAGCGTGAACCAACTGAGCTGCCCGGGTCCGAGATTTCCGACCGGCGGAGCCCTTCGCCTCTCCTCCCCTGGCTCCCGCTCCCTTCCATGGCCAGGCAGACCTCGCTGCCGGAGGAGTCTTTCGCGGGAATGTGGCAATCCCCCCGGACATGGTCAGAGGATCGCGCGGCCGCCGCGCCCGCTCTCTGGATCGCCTCCGAGCGGGAGTCTCGCCCGCGCTCCGTGGAAGCTCGCAGCCGAGAGGAGATTGGCGACGCCATCCTGGATTCGCACCTGACGGAAATTCCGCGTGTGATCCTGCTTGGGGTCGGCAGAACCTCGATCGCAGGCTGGCGAGGACGGGGGCAGAGTCTCACGCCCGAGCGTGTGGAGGCACTCCGAATCTCCTCGGAAGAGAGATCTCTCTTTGCGGGCGTCGCCGAGTCGGGTGTCCCGCACTTCGGGCCCGTGGCCAGGTGCCATTGGCCGGGTGCGCTGCGCGATCTTTTGGGAATCGATCCTTTGGATTGTGCGGTCTTCCCGGTGCGGGTGCTGGATGGCGTGGCGGCGTTTCTGTACGCGGACCGGCTGGGTGAGCCGATGCGTTCGGAGGATTTTCCGGCAGTCGCACGCGCGGCCGCCTCCGCCTCGAACGTCCTCGCTCGCTTCCTCTTTCAGCGCAGCGGGACGGCGCCGGTCGCGTAGCTCCACTTCGTTCCCAGGCGAGGCTGCCCTTCCACCCAATCGTGAGATAACTGCGTTTCCATGAACGGGCAAGCCTTCCCGGACCCTTTCCCGCCCCAAGAGCCACGCAGGGGCAGACGGATCCCGGAGCATCCGCTTTTCCATTTCGCACTGCTCGTTGCGACGTTCGTCACGGCGACGCTCGCAGGAGGTCTGGCCTTCACGGATTCCCACGGACTCCTGGGAGGAGGCTCCTTTTCGGACGGCTTTGCCTTCTCGATCCCGCTGCTGCTCATCCTCGGAACGCACGAGCTCGGTCACTACTGGATGTGCCAGCGCTACGGGCTCGCCGCGACGCTTCCCTACTTCCTTCCTTCGCCTCTGCTCTTCCCTCCCTTTTTCAACTTTGCGGGAACCTTCGGAGCCATGATCCGCATCAAGGAGCCGATACGCGACAAGAAAGCCCTCTTCGATGTCGGTGCGGCCGGCCCGCTCGCGGGTTTTTGCGCCGCGCTCCCCTTTCTCGTCTACGGCGTCACCCGGGCGCGGCCCATTCCGGGTCCTGTCGAGCCGAACACGATCCTGTTCGACTATCCCCTGATCGTCCGGCTTGCCCAGGACTGGACCGGAGGGGGTCGCTACACGAGCGCCGTCGTGCACGAGCATCCCGTGTTCATGGCCGCGTGGTTCGGTCTGCTCGTGACCGCACTGAATCTGCTTCCCATCGGACAACTCGATGGAGGGCACGTCTTGCGGGCCGCCGTCGGCCGCCGCCAGCCATTCGTGTCGCTGGCGGTCCTGGTTCTCGCGGTGGCGGGCGTGTCCCGGGGCCCGACCTGGGCCATCTTCTCGCTGTTCACGGCGCTCCTGATGGGTTTTCGGCACCCTCCCGTCGGTAACGAAGAGGAGCCGCTCGGTTTCGAGCGCACTCTTGTCGCGCTGGCCTGTCTCGCCGTGTTTCTCCTCTGCTTCTGTCTCGCGCCGATCCGGATCGTCTAGAACATGCGATCTGCGCACGAGCGGCGGCGGACCGGAAGAGCCATCTTAACTCTCGAGTCTCGACCCTCGACTCTCCACATCGAGAACGAAGGTCGCCGGACCGTCGTTGACGAGCTCGACCTGCATCATCTCGCCGAAGCTTCCCGTGGCGACCGGCACACCCAGCAGCTCCAGGGTGTGCACGAAGTGCTCGCAGAGAGGGCGGGCCAGCTCTCCGGGGAGCGCCCGTTCGAAGCCGGGACGCCGTCCGCGCGAAAGATCGGCCGTGAGCGTGAACTGCGAGACCGCGAGCACGCTGCCTCCGACTTCCGAGAGGGAACGGTTCATCTTGCCGGCATCGTCGGGAAAGACGCGCAGACCCGAGACCTTGCGGGCCGCTTCTTCGGCCACCGGCGCGTCATCCCCCTTTTCCGCAGCGAGCAGGACGAGCAATCCACGCTCGATCCGGCCGACCGTCTTTTGCTCAACGCGCACTTCGGCGCGTGAGACGCGCTGGATGACGAGTCTCATGGTCGGGGCCGCGCGATGCGCCGCAGCTCCTGAGGTTCCGGGGCGCCGAGCAGACGTGCCGTGGCCCAATAGAAAATGGTGGCGGCCAGAATCACGGCGGTCAACAGGATGGCACCCGGCACGCCGCGGGCGTTGGCGACCAGCGGGAAGCGGATGGCGCCCGAGAGCGCGGCCCCCATCACCATGGCGGCAAGCGAGATCCGTAGGAGGGAGCCTGCGATCCGGCGTCCGCTCATCCTGCCTTCCCGAAGCCGCAGGACCGCGAGCAGGATCGTAAGGTTGACGGCGGCTGCCGCCGAGGCCGCAAGCCCGATCCCCGGCAGACCCATGGGCCGCACCAGGACCGCGCAGAGGCCGACAAACGTCAGGCAATCCGCCAGGGCCGCCAGGACCGGAATGAGTGTGTCTTTCAGCGCGTAGAAGGCGGGAACGACCAGGCGGACGCCGGCAAAGAAAAACAACCCCGCGGACAGCGCCGCAAGCACGTCCGCCGTGGCCAGGGTGTCCACAGCGCCGAAGCGCCCCCCCTCGAAGAGGACCCGCACGATTGGTTCCCTCAGGACGATCAAGCCGACCGTCGAGGGGACCGTGATGAAGCAGAGCAGGCGCAGCGCGAAGGCCAGGTTGGACTTGAAAGGCTCTCGGTTCGTCTCGAGAGCCTGCCGCGAAAGCATTGGCAGGATCGCCGTGGCGAGCGACACCGCGAAACCGCCGAGGACCAGCTCCTTCAAACGGTTCGCATAATAGAAACGCGACACGCTGGCGTTTCCCAGGCCCGCGGCAAAACGCGTGGAGATCACGGCGTTGATCGTGTTGATGCCGTACGCGAACAGTCGCGGCGTCATCAAGAGCAGCACGGACCGGACCGCGGGGTCCCTCCATCCCAGAGTCGGCCGCGCGACCGCCCGGAGCGTCAGAAGCTGAGGGACCTGCACGGCAATCTGCAGCAGCCCGCCGGCCAGCACTCCAGCGGCCAGACCGTAGGTCGGCTCCGAAAGGCGCGGCGAGAGGAGCAGCGCCCCCGCGATCATTGCAAGATTCAGGAGAACGGGCGCCACGGCCGCCGCCGCGAACCGGTGCCGGGCATTCAGGACCGCCTGGCAGAACGCCGCCAGGCTAACCAGAAGGATGTAGGGGAAGATCCAGCGGTTCAGCGTCACCGTCAGGTCGAACTTGCCGGGTGTCTGCCGGAACCCTTTGGCCAGAAGGTCCACCAGCCAGGGAGAGCAAAGGATGCCCCCCGCGGCCAGGGCCGCCAGGATCAGCGTGAAGGATCCGAGTGCGCGGGCCAGGAACGCTCTGGCCCGTTGCTCCCCCTCCCGTTGCGAAACCTCCGCGTAGACGGGGATCAACGCCGAGGACATGGCGCCCTCCCCCACGATCTCTCGGAGCATGTTGGGGATCCGGAAAGCCACAAAAAAGGCGTCGGAACGCATGCCGGCGCCGAGGCTGACCGCGATGACCTTGTCCCGGAGATATCCGGTGATCCGGGACACGAATGTCAGCGGTGTGATGATGGAGGCCGAGCGGACCAGCCGACCCTGGGTGTCTTCCGTCTCCGTTGAGGCCATGAGGACAGGAATTCTACCCGGGCCGGAAAACGGTAAACGGGAAACGGTAGACGAGCGAAGAGTTCTCGGTGGTCCGTCTTACACGTTTCCCGATTCCCGTTTACCGGCTCCCGTTCCTCCAGGGGGCATGGACATCATCTGTCCGCTTCGAGCTGGACTATTGTTACAGCACCTGAAAGGAGGCGGAACACATGGCGAGCGTCAACAAAGTCATCCTGATCGGCAACCTGGGCAAGGATCCGGAGATCCGAACGACCCCTCAAGGCACCGCGCTGGCGCGTTTCTCGGTGGCGACGACTTCGACGTGGAAGGACAGCTCCGGTGCGCGCCAGGAGCGCACCGAGTGGCACGATGTCGTGGCCTGGGAGAAGCTGGCGCAGATCTGCGGCGAATACCTGCACAAGGGCAAGATGGTCTATGTGGAGGGCAGCCTCCAAACCCGCAGCTGGGAAGACCAGAACGGCCAGAAGCGCTTCAAGACGGAGATCAAGGCCAACAACGTCGTGATGCTTTCGCCGCGTGACCCCGCGCGCGGCGTCAAGGAACCCGCCGCCGCCCCGCGGGAGGCGAGCGAGGTCGCCGAGACGCCTGCCGCCGAGACGCCGGCCTACGACGACGACGTGCCGTTCTAGCGGAGCGTCGACGAGCCGGAATCGATTCTTTGGCCCTCCGGGCCTCAGAATCACAGACCGGAGAGTTCTCCGAGTCCTCGTATGTCCGTGATGAGCTCCGCGAGCGGGCGGTCGGGGATCCGTGCTGCTGCTCGAATGCCCTCGAGGCGCCGCCGGTAGCTCTCCAGTCTCGAGGCCGCCTCGTCGCGTCTCTGCTCCGGCACTTCCCGTGTGACCGTCTCGACGCAGGCCGCATAAGCCTCGGTTCGGCTGCAGACAAAGAGCAGGTCGCACCCGGCACGGGCCGCGGCGGCACATCGTTGCGGCAGACCGCCGAAGCCCGCGAGCGCTCCCATCTCGAGGTCGTCCGAAAAGGCCGCGCCGGTAAACCCGAGGGTTCCCCGCAGAAGCCCCGTTGTCTGTCCGCGCGAGAGCGAAGCGGGGACCGCGTCGGGCCCGGCCGCGTGCGAGATCATGACGGCGCCTGCGTCTTCCATCGTGGCCTTGAACGGGGCGAGATCTCGCGCCATCTCTTCCTCGTCGGCGGGGAGCACTGGCAGTTCCCGGTGCGTGTCGAGGCTTGCCCGCCCGAGGCCCGGAAAGTGCTTGACACATCCTCCCACGCCGCGAGAGTGGAGTCCGTCAAGAAACTCTTTGGCGGCGCGGGCCACCGCCGGGGGATCCCCCGCGGCCGCCCGCTCGGCCAGGACCGTTTCACTCGCTCCGGGAAGACGCCGATCCACAACGGGGGCGAGATCCACGTCGAATCCCAGCCTCGCGCAGGCCTCGCCGGCCAGCTCGCCCGCGCGCCGGCAGAGACCGCGTTCGGCGGCGCGCCCAAAGGAAATCAGGGGACCGAGCAGATCTCGGAAGCGATCCACCGCCCCGCCCTCCTCGTCCACGCAGAGGAGCGGTCGTCCCGGCAAATCCGAGATTTCTCTTGTCAACCCGCGCGTCTGCTCGGCGCTTTCAATGTTGCGCCGGAAGAGAATGACGGCTCCGCAGGGGTATGCCTGAAGGATCTCGCGCTCGGATCGAGTGATAGAGGTGCCCGAAAGCCCCACGCCGAACAGACGCGAGCTCACTGCCGGTTCTTCAACCGCTCCTGCAGCGAGGCGATGAGCGACAGAGCGGCGATCGGCGTCAGGCGGTTGACATCCGCTTCGCGAAGCTTCTCAAGCACGAGCTCTTCGGAGGAGGAGAACAGCAGAAACTGTCCTTCTCCCGCGCTCTCTCCTCCGCGGCGGGCCAGCACGGGCGCTCCCTGGACATCCAGCTCCTGTTTCTCCAGATTCGAGAGGACCTCGCGGGCCCGTTCCGTCACGGCGTGCGGAAGCCCCGCGAGCTCGGCAACGTGGATGCCGTAGCTTCTGTCGGCCGCCCCGGCGATGACCTTACGCAGGAAAACGACTCGGCCGTTGACCTCCTTGACCGCCATCGTGGCATTCGAGACTCCCGGCCTCACCAGAGCGATCTCGGTCAACTCGTGGTAGTGCGTGGCGAAGAGAACGAAGGCCCCTTTCTCCACGGTGTCATGGAGGTGCTCGACCAGCGCCCAGGCGATCGACAGGCCGTCGAAGGTGGAAGTGCCACGGCCCACCTCGTCCAGGAGCACGAGACTTCTCGGCGTCGCCTCCCGCAGGATCGCGGCCGCCTCGAGCATCTCCACCATGAACGTGGACTCCCCGCGGGAGAGATGGTCGGCCGCGCCCACTCGCGTGAAGATCCGATCCACCACCGAGAGCTCGGCGCGCGCCGCTGGCACAAACGAGCCGGCCTGGGCCAAAAGCACGGCGGTGGCGACCTGACGCAAATACGTGGACTTGCCCCCCATGTTGGGGCCGGTGACGAGCAAAATCCGCTTTTCCGGCGAAAGCTCACAGTCGTTCGGAACAAAGGGCTCGTCGCGCCGGTGCGCCTCGACCAGGGGATGACGCCCTTCGACGAGACAGAGCCGTCGCGTGGCCGAGAGCCGCGGGCGAACCCAACCACCGGAAGCCGCGATCTCGGCGAAACTCGCTTGCAGGTCGAGGTCCGCCAACGCTGCCGCGGTCTTCGCCACCCGGTCGGCCGAAAGCGCCAGCTCGCGCAGAAGCTCGCCATAGAGCCGATCCTCGATCTCTCCGATTCGCTCCTCGGCTCCGAGGATCTTCTCCTCCAGCTCCTTCAAGGCCGGCGTCACGAAGCGCTCCGCGTTGGCCAGCGACTGCTTGCGGATCCAATCCGCGGGCACGCGCTCCCGATGTGCGTGGGAAACCTCGAGCGAGTAGCCGAAGACGCGGTTGTAGCGCACTTTCAGGTTCCCGATGCCGGAGCGTCGGCGCTCCTCGGCTTCAACCGCGAGAACCGCGGCCTGCGCGTCGCGCCGCAACGCGCGCAGAGAATCGAGTTCCGGGTCGGCTCCCTCGGCAATGACGCCTCCGGCCGACGCCAGCACCGGTGGGTCGGCGGAGAGGGTCTGGCCGACTCGGCGGACCAGATCGCCCGAGTCCGGCAAGCCGTCCCGCAGCGAGACCAGACGCGCGGCCGAAAGCCCGGCCCCTGCCGAGCGAACCGCGGGCACGACCGCGAGTCCCGCCGCCCAGGCCGCCACCTCCCGAGGGCCCGCCGTCTGCACGGCGATCCGGGCAAAACGCCGTTCCAGATCCCCCGCCCCCTCCAGGGCTCGCTGGAGGGCCTGCCGGACTTGCGGCTTGCGAACCAGTTCCCCGACCGCATCCCAACGCGCTTCGAGCTCCACCGGGTCGGTCGAAGGGCGTGCGAGAGCGTCCCGCAGCGCCCGGGCCCCCAGAGGCGAACGGGTCCGGTCGAGCAGCGCGTACAGGCTTCGCGCCGGGTCTCCATCGGAGGACTCAAACAGCTCGAGCGTCGCGATTGCGGACGCACCGAGCCCCATCCGTTCCCCAAAACGCAGAGGAAGCGGCAGGCCAACGTGCTGTACGCCGTTTGGCCGCATCTCCTCGGCGTAGGACCGCGCAGCCGCGGCCGCGTCCTTTCCCTTCTCGCTCGCCTTCGCCAGCAGCGGGGCCAGTCTGCGCGCAGCTTGCGCAAACCAGTCGGCGGAGCGCCGACTGGTCGCCGCTCCCGCCGGCAAAGTCACCGCGCACCCCTCGGGTAACAGGACCTCGCGTGGCCGAAAGAGGGCCAGCAGGTCCGGGAGTCTCTGGCTGGGCACGCTCCCGGCGTGGAACTGGCCGGTGGACAGGTCGAGAAACGCCACGCCCCAGTCCCCCGCGGCGGGAGCCAGCACGGCAAGATACGAAGGCGCATTGGGGCAGAGAGCCTCCGGATCGAGCACGGTGCCCGGCGTGACGACGCGGGTGATGTCCCTGCGAACCAGCCCCTTGGCCGCACGCGGATCCTCGACCTGGTCGCAGATCGCCACCTTTCGCCCCGCTGCCACCAGCCGCGCGATGTGGTGGTCCGCGCTCTGATACGGCACGCCGCACATGGGCGCCTCGATGTCGGAGTCCTTGTGTCGGGCGGTCAGCGCGATCCCGAGCAGGGGTGCGGCTTCCTTGGCGTCCTCGAAGAACATTTCGTAGAAGTCCCCCATGCGGTAGAAGAGGATCGCGTCGGGGACCCGGCCCTTCATCTCGAAGTACTGCCGGAGCATCGGCGTCGCGCGGGTAGGTGCGAGGTTCACCGGGGTGTTAGCATAACCATTCGGAGCAGCGAAGCAATCCGCGAAACGGCATGAACGTTCTCGCCCTGGACACCGCGAGCCCCGACCCGGCCGTAGCGCTCCTGGTCGGCGGGAAGACTTTCGTCGAGAGGCTCCCGTCAGACCAACAGGCGTCCGTGGTTCTTCTGTCTGCGCTCGGGCGGTGCCGGTGCGCGGCTGGAATCTCGATCGAGGAGTTCGCGCGGATCGCAGTTTGCGCGGGACCGGGCTCTTTCACGGGGCTCCGCGTCGGGCTCGCGACTGCCTGGGGTTTGGCCCGCGCCCTGGGGCTTCCGCTGGAAACGGTTTCGACCCTCGAGGCCATCGCGGAGACGGCGCGGGCGCCAGGACTCGGCCGCGTGACGGCCGCGCTCGATGCCGGCCGGGGTGAGGTCGTGATGGAATCGTTTTCCCTCGAGGGCCCGCGAGCCCGTTCCCTTTCGCCGTCGGTCCGCCTCCCGCGGGAGCAAGGGATCACCCGCTGCAGGGTCGAGGAGGTGGTCTCCCTTCCGGCCGATCTGCTTTCCCCCGTGGGTCGGATCCTCGACCATCCGATTGCGCAGGCGCTGGCGCTCGCGGTGGCCCGGGCGCCAGGACAGGCTGCGCCCTGGGGCCGGCTCTCCGCTCTCTATTCGCGTCCGAGCGCCGCGGAGGAGAAACATGGCGCTGCGTGAGCCGGTGGGTGCCCGCTACTGCATCGTCGGCGCGCACCCCGAGCATCTGGATGAGATCACGCGCATCGAGAGCGAGTCTTTTCTGATCCCCTGGAAGCGGGAGTTTTTCGAGAGTGAGCTCGTGGAGCCCTACCGCTATGCACGCGTTCTCGTGGCCCACGACGGAACGATTCCGCACGTTGCGGGGTATCTGTTCGCGGTCTCGCTTTACGAGGAATTTCACATCAACAAGATCGCCACGGACCCGCGGGTGCGCGGCCAGGGTCTCGGGCGGGAACTCCTGGAGAACGCCCTGGCGCACGCCCGCGCCCAACAGGGGACGGCCGTCACGCTCGAGGTCCGCGTATCCAATCTGCCCGCGCGCGAGTTCTACGCTTCTTACGGATTTCGGGAGGCCTATCGCCGAAAGGCCTACTACCAGGACGGAGAGGACGCCTTTGCCATGATGCTGTCTTTGCGGGCCGTAAAACGTTAAGCGTCAAACGTTAAACGATAGAGGCCCCACACGTTTCATGCCTTTCGTTTCACGTTTGACGGCAGTTGAAACGCGGGAGCCTCGCGTCCTAGACTACGGTCGTGGGTTTTCCTTCCTCCCCGTCTCCCCAGGAAAAAAAACCAAGGAGGTCGAACCGATGGAGAACCAGACCGTGGAGCCTCTGACGGAGATCGATCCGGAATACCGCCGCCTCCATGCAGAACACCGCGACCACGAACAGCGACTGTGGGTGTTGGCCGGCAAGCCGCATCTGTCCGAGCAAGAGGAGCTCGAGGAGAAGCGCCTGAAGAAGGAGAAGCTGATGCTCAAGGACCGCATGGAGGCCATCGCGCGCAACCACCGACACGGGGTCCCACACTGAGGATCCCCGTCGCCCGCGAGGGGTGGATCTTCATTGTCCCGCCGCTTCTCTCGGGCGTTGCGTTCGCCGGGACCGGGCACGGGATCATCGGAACATTTCTCGGCGTCCTCGGCTTTTTTCTGCTCTCCTTTTTCCGCGACCCGCAGCGCTCGCCCGAAGGGGGCGAGGAAACGATCGTCTCGCCCGCCGACGGCACGATCCTTTCGATTGGACCGTCGGCCGAATCGCCGCCCGGAGCCGTCCGGCGGCTGACCATCTTCATGTCGGTCTTCAATTGCCACGTCAACCGGGCCCCGGTCGATGGCGTCCTGGCCGAATACGCCTACTCGAAAGGGAAGAAGCTGGCGGCGTTCGCCGAGAAATCCTCGGTCGAGAACGAACAGAACCGCATCACGCTATCCGGTGCGCGGGGCCCGCTCATCTTCAAGCAGATTGCCGGGGCGCTGGCCCGGCGCATCGTCTTCTATCCGCGTCCGGGTCAGCGGCTCCGCCGAGGGCAGAGGGTCGGCCTGATTCTCTTCGGCTCGCGAGTCGATCTCTTCGTACCGGACGAGGCTGAGGTCCTGGTTTCCCGGGGGGAAAAAGTTCTGGCAGGACAGACGGGGCTGGCGCGGTGGAAGTGACCCCTTCCCTGGAGAACACGCGGCCCCGTCGGCGTCTCTCGCGCGAGAGACTCTCGCGCGGCCTCTTCCTGCTGCCCACGCTCTTTACCGTCGGCAACCTTTTCTGCGGTTACCTTTCCATCTGGTGCTCGATCCGAGGCACGTTCGAGACGGCCGCGCTGCTGATCATCGCGGCCGGAGTCCTCGACATGCTGGACGGGCGGATCGCCCGGCTGACGAACTCGAGCTCGAGGTTCGGCGAGGAGTACGACTCCCTGGCCGATCTGGTTTCTTTTGGCGTCGCTCCCGCCGTGCTGGCCTACTCCTGGGGGCTCTCCGATTTCCGCCGCCTGGGCTGGATGGCATCCTTTCTCTTCGTCGTCTGCGGATCGATGCGCCTGGCGCGTTTCAACATCCAGGCCAAGGTCATGGACAAGAGATACTTCGTGGGATTTCCGATCCCCGCAGCCGCCGGCACGATCGCGGCCCTGGTGCTCGCGACGGCTGAGCCCCTGGTGGACCGCTACTGGATGACGGGGCTGCTGGTCCTGACCGTCGTCCTCTCGTACCTGATGATCTCGACGATCCGGTATCGGTCCTTCAAGGACCTGGACCTGCGGCAACGTCGGCCTGCCTGGATCCTTCCGGTGATCGCGCTCATCCTCGTGGTGATCGGCTACCGTCCCTCCGTGTCCCTGCTTGTGCTGGTGCTGGCCTTCGCCGCGTCGGGCCCTGTCGCCAAAGTGTTTTCGATGGTCCGGCGCCGCGCCACTGCCCCGGGAAACGGGAAACGGAAAACGGAAAACGGACCGGACCCGAGTCTGTAGTCGGGGCGTTCCGCTCCCTGGTCTCCCCCACCGGGCCTAGCGTTTTCCGACCCGCGCGTGCGCCGGCCCCTTGCCGTCTCCCGACACCTCGGAGCCGGAGGCCGCAAGCGCATGAGTCCGGGTGGCGCAGCAGCCGGCCGGCGCCGGCCGGCGCAGAGCGATCCTGGCCGGCTCGATCTTCTCGAAGGGCCCGATCAGCATTTCATGGAGACGCAGGCGGGTCGCGAGCCCGAGGGTCACGGCTCGTCCGTCCGACGCAAAGACCTCGTAACGGTCAAATCCGCCCGGCGAAACGTCTCTGATTCCGCCCGTGGGGATCTCGACCTCCACCCAGTTGGACACCGAGGAAATGACCGACGCATGGGGTGAGACATTCTTCGCCGAGACGCGCAGGAAGTCGTGTCCTTCCTCGACGGAGACCCGAAGGTCGGGGACGACCGACCGGCCGAGCAGAACGTCGTTGAGAGCCGCCAGAGGGAAGATCCGATCGGATTCGGAAGAGCCCGTCAAGACAATGACCCGCCCGCGCACGTGGCGACGGCCTGCCAGGTCCGCGCCGAGACGATAGATCATGTCCGAGACGGCCGGCTGCCGAAAACTCAGGCGGTCGCCAACGTTGAGCTGATGCTCTCCATCCGTGACCGGTTGGCGGGGCTTCAGCAGGAAGAGGGAGTCGGATTCCTCCTTGAGCGCGAGATTCTGCGCAACCTCGATGCCCCGGTTGTCCGTGAGGCGGGCGAGCACGCCCTCGGAGAGCCGAGCGGGTTCCCGCCCCTGCGCGTCCGTCCAGAACCCTCGCGCGGCCGGCGTGTACCCCGACCACCAGGGTTCGCCGAGCGCGTCTGTGGACACCGGGTCCGCGCTGTTGCCCTCGCCAAAGACGAGGGCCAGGAGACCATCGGCCTGGACGGCGAGTGCACGAAGTTTCTTCTGATCGTCCGGTCCGTACGCGGATCGCACGGAAAGAGTGAGGAGCACCGCCGGGGCAAGTCTCGCACGCAGATCGGAGACGAGCGTCCGATAAC
>JBOGJN010000530.1:0-3734 GCA_050745445.1 Thermoanaerobaculia bacterium | reverse complement strand
GGATACCGCTGCGCCAGTTCCACCAGGACCTCGGAGGACACCCCATGATGCGCTGCGATCCTGAGGCGATCGTCCTCGACGCTAAACACGATGCAGTACCGGCTCTGACACAGTCGGACAGCGCTGCGGACGATCGTATCGAACACAGGCTGGACATTCGTCGGCGACCGGCTGATCACGCGGAGAATCTCCGCTGTCGTCGTTTGCTGGTCGAGCGCCACCGTGAGGTCGCGGTTGCGCGCCTCGAGCTCCGTGAACAGGCGCACGTTCTCGATGGCGATGACGGCCTGGTCGGCGAAGGTCCGGAGGAGGGCGAGCTGCTTGTCGGAGAACGGGTTGACCTCGGTCCTGAACAGGGCGATCGCGCCTATGGGCACACCCTCGCGGAGCAAGGGCGTGGCGGCCGTGCTGTTGTGTCGCAACCGGCGCGCGAGCTCGCGCCCAACCGGGAACTCGCTCTCGGGCTCGGCCGCCAGGTCGCGGACGTAGACGGTGCGGCACTCCGTTACGGCACGTCCGGTCACCGACTCTCTGGTCACCGGGATCTCCAGAGCCTCAATGCTCCCGAACTGGCGTGTGACCTCCGCCGCGATGGGACCGGCTGCGGCAGCCCCTCGGAGGACTCCGCCGTCGAGCCTGAGGAGGGAGACATTGACCGCGCCGCAGAAGCGGGCGGCGGCGTGAACGAGGGTCTCGAGGACCGGCCGGAGGTCGGTCGGCGAGCTGGAGATCGCGCCGAGAATCTCGGCTGTGGCCGTTTGTTGCTCCAGGGCGTCGGTCAGATCCCGGAAGAGCCGCGCGTTCTCGATGGCAATCACGCCCTGGTCGGCGAAGGTGCTCAACAACGAGATCTGGCGGTCAGAGAACGGCCCCGCGTCCCGGCGAGCTATGGCGATGGCACCGATGGCTCGTCCACCTCGAAACATCGGTACCGACACGTAGCTCCGGAAGCCGAGGGCGCGTGCCCAGTCCCCGTAGCGGGACGCCTGCGCGTCCGGAAGCTGCACGACGCTCCCCTCCCGGATGGCTTGCGCCGAGGGCAGGTCGACATCACGGGAAGCCGGGAAACTCCGCTCCATGGTCGCCAGAGCATCGGCGGTAAAGCCGTGCGCCGCCCCGAGCCGAAGAGCATCGCCGTCAGCAAGGATCACCGTGCTGAAGAGGGCGCCGGACAGCCGCACCGCGCTCCGAACGATGACATCGAAGATCGGCTGGATGTCCGTCGGTGACCGTGAGATCACGCCGAGGATCTCGCTGGTTGCCGTCTGCTGCTCGAGGGCCTCGGTCAGGTCGCGGTTGCGCGATGCCAGCTCCTCCGAGAGCCGGGCGTTCTCCAGCGCGATGGCGGCCTGGTCGGCGAAGGTCTTGAGGAGGGAGATCTGCTTGGGCGTGAAGGGGCGGACCTGCAGGCGACGGATCATGATGACGCCGATGACCGCGCCGTCGGAGAGGAGAGGCGCCGCAAGTATCGTCCTGATCCCAGTCGCCCTTTGCCGCGCCTTGAGCTCGGGGTACTGCGTACTGATGACCGCCTTCAAGTCACGGACGTGGATGGCGCGCCGCTCGAGCACTGCGCGTCCGGGGACAGTGCCAGGACTCACGGGGAACGGCTCCCCGAACTGGCGGGTCGTGCGGAGCGTTCCGTGCTGGGCGACGCGGCGCAGGGTCGCGCTCTCGACTAGGAAGATGTGGGCGTCGCGCGCCTCGCAGAGGCGGGCTGCCGTCTTGGCGACGGCGTTCAGGATCGGGTTGACGCCCGTGGGACGCCGGCGGCTGGCGCTCGCTGTGAGGGAGGCTCCGCACTTGGGGCAGACTCCGGCGCCTTGTGGAGTGGTCTTCCGGCACCGCGGACAGGTCATGTCGCCCCTCCAAGGATCAGGGGAAGAGCGTATGTCGTGCCGGGTTGACTGGTCAAGGGCTCGGGGCAGCCAGAAGGCCCCTCACCCTGGCCCTCTCCCCGAAGGGGAGAGGGAACCCTTTGACGGCGGCGGGCGCGGCAGTAGAGCCTTGCTTAGCGGGAGATCTCGATTCCGGCGACTTGGTCCGAGATCCGAACCCAAACACCTTTCTGACTACCTGGGGCCTGGGTTAAGTCCTCGAGCAGCTCACCCTGCGTTCCGAAACGGTACAGTGATGGCGCAGGTGTCGGGGCTTCCGCTGGTACAAGGTAGATTTGCCGGTCTGATGGTGATACAGAGACCTCTCCAGACAAGCCGTAATAGCCACTTCCGTCGCGGAATCGGATAGCTACCCACCATTGCTCATTACGCGCAAAGAGCACGTCCCAAATCTCAGGGGCCCCACCAGTCTTGGTAAAGATTCGCATTGCTCTCGCTACCCTGGCGAATGCTCGCGGATACAGATTGCTACTTAGAAAGACCGCGTACAGAGCACCCGTGAGAGGTGCAGTCCCCAGAAAGACGAGAAGGACGATCCCAAGAACCCGCCCGACATCGGCCAGTGAGACGGATCCAGTTCCAGAAGCGAAAGCGGCGATGTCGGGCCGCACGCGAGCCATGAAAGGTGACAACACGATCCAGACCGGCGCGTGAACTATCGACAGGATCACGCTCTCGACTGTCTCTCGGAATGGTGAAGGCGTCGAGAATGGGACGAGGCGATTCTTGACTAGCACCGCAACAAAACCTGGCGCAATGAAGAACGCGAGAACCACGAGCGCCTTGACGTCGGTCGGCATTAACGCTACCTCTTCACGGGTTCTGCCGGCGGCTTCGGCGGGGAAGATGGTGGGATCGTCGGTTTCACCGTGCCCCCTTTAAAGGGTGTCTTAAACGGTGTCTTACCCATTTCAGACCTCCTTTCTTGCTGGAGCAGAATGTGGACTCGTAGAAATTGTATCCGCTACGGAAAGGCGCCGCAAGACTGTATCTTCGATATGACACTGACTTTAGAATGCGGCTAGCGCCGGTCAGACTGTGGCGGTTGCGGGCTCGGCGGGGCGGGCTGAGGCTTCCCAGTACTCCTGGAAGACCTCCCACACTTCAGCCGGGCTCTTCGTCTGGAAGATGCGGGCGCGGCAGTCGGCCGCGTGCACCAGCCCTTCCGTGTACCAGGCCAGGTGCTTCTTCATCTGCGACAGCGCGTAGCGGTCGAAGCAGTGCTCCTGGATCAGCGCCATGTGCCGACGAATGACGCGGTCCTTGTAGTCGCGCTGCGCTTCCGCCCCGAGCGCGTCGAAGCCCTCGTCGAAGATCCACGGGCTGCCAAGCGCGCCGCGGCCAATCATCACGGATGCGCAGCCCGTCTCTTCCACCATCCGGCGCGCCTCGGCCATCGAGTGCACGTCGCCGTTGCCCGTGACCGGGATGCGCACCGCCTCCACCACCTCTCCGATGATGGCCCACGGCGCCTTGCCGGTGAAGCGCTGCGAGCGCGTGCGCGGGTGGACCGTGATGGCGTCTACGCCCTCGCTCTCGGCCATGCGCGCCACCTCGACGGCGTTCAGGTGCAGGTCGTCCCAGCCGCCGCGGATCTTGATGGTGAAGGGGACCGCGATCGACTGCCGCATGGAGCGCAGGAGACGCGCCGTCGCAGGCACGTCCTTCATGAGCGCGGCGCCCTTGCCCTTGCCGGTGATCTTCGGCATGGGGCAGCCCATGTTGAGGTCCACGATGTCGGCGCCAAGCTCCTCGCAGCGGAGCGCGGCGCGGATCAAGGCCTGCGGATCCTTGCCGAGGAGCTGCATCGCCAGCGGCCGCTCCTGAGGGTAGTAC
>JBOGJN010000529.1:0-1613 GCA_050745445.1 Thermoanaerobaculia bacterium | reverse complement strand
GGATCCTTGGGGCGGCATTCAGATCTTTTCTGGTATGGAGACGTCGCGGTGCCGGGCAAGCAGCCTTACAGGGGCGCGCTCTCCATCCTGATCGACGGGGGCTGTTTCTCGGCCTGCGAGGACTTCGTGGCCCCATTCAAGGACAACCGTCGAGCCACGATCCTGGGCGAACGAACGGCGGGCAGCTCCGGGCAACCCTTCCAGAAGGACTTCGGCAACGGGATGGGCATCGGACTGAGCACCAAGCGTGAGTTCTTTCCCGACGGATCCGAGTTTGAGGGCGTCGGAATCGCGCCGGATGTCGAGATTCCCATGACCCTCGAGGACCTGCGGACGGGGAAGGACACCGTCCTTGCGCAAGCCCTCGGGCGGATCCGCCCGGGGGGAGACGAAATAGCGAGACCCGGCCCTATCGTCGGAGGAGCCAGAGCAGCAACGTCAGCAGCAACGACAGCAGGAGGCAGGTGACGATCGGGACGGCGCAGGTGAAGCCGGGCCGGCGGATCACGATGTCCCCGGGCAACCTTCCGAAGGTGCGCGAGAGAAGGGGCCAGAGAAGCCCCGCCAGCAGGAAGACCCCGCCAAGCACCAGAAGCAGGGTCCGAAGCGGCGGCTGGAAATCAGCGTCCATTCTGTGGGATTATGCGCGAGTCCTCCCGGGCCCTTCCGGCCGTTCTCCGGCGACTGCCATGACCGAACAACTTTCCGGCTCTCCGTTTCGTATCCGGGATCTGCCTTCCGAGGAGCGGCCGCGAGAGCGGCTCGCGCGTCTGGGTCCTTCGGCGCTCTCCAACGAGGAGCTGCTGGCGCTGCTCCTCTGCTCGGGGACCAGGGGCGAGAGCGCGCTCGACCGCGCCCGACAGATCCTGGCGCGAAAAGGAGGTCTTGCCGGGCTTGCGAGCCTCTCCGGCGCCGAGATCCAGCAGGAGAAAGGGATCAAGGGGGCCCGGGGCTCCGTCATCGAGGCGGCCCTGGAGATCGGGCGGCGTCTTGCTCAGGGAGCCCTCTCGGGGCGCGATCTCTTCAACGAGCCCTCACTGGTCAAAGACTACCTGCGGCGGGCGCGCGGGGACGGCACACAGGAGAGGACCGGCGCTCTTTACCTGAACGCCCGCAACCGCTTGCTCCGGGACGACCCGGAGATCTACCGGGGGACGCTCGACCGCGCGGTCGTCGAACCGCGGGAGATCCTGAAGCGGGCTCTGCTCGCCAACGCCGCGAACGTGATCCTGTACCACAACCACCCCTCGGGGGATCCGACGCCTTCCCGCGAGGACCGCGAGTTCACGCGGCGGCTCGCTGCGGCGGCGGAGTCGATTGGCCTGCGTCTCCTGGACCACATCGTGGTCGGCCGCGAGGGATGCGTGTCGTTCCGCGAAGCGGGGATGATGTAGAAGGTCGAGAGTCGAGGGTCGAGAGTCCAGAGTCGGGGGCGCCGCCGCGATCGCGCGGCCTTCCGGAAGAGTGTATGTTTCCCGCTTCCGTTTTGAACTCTCGACTCTAGACTCTAGACTCTCGACTGAACCATGAAGTCCTTCTACATCACGACGCCGATCTACTACGTCAACGATCTGCCCCACATCGGGCACATCTATTCGACGGTCGTGTGCGAC
>JBOGJN010000528.1:0-1758 GCA_050745445.1 Thermoanaerobaculia bacterium | reverse complement strand
ACCTGCTCGGCCGGGAGGGGGCCGCGCGAGAGGCGGTCTGTCAGCGTCTCCCCTTCCAGGTATTCCATGACGAGGTAGTCGGTGCCGTCCTGATGCCCCACGTCGTGCAGTGCGCAGATGTGCGGGTGCGAGAGGCTCGAGATTGTCTTTGCCTCCCGCTCGAAGCGCTGACGGATCTCCGCGTTCTCGGAGAGATGAGAAGGGAGGACCTTGATCGCCACGGTGCGGTCGAGACGGGTATCCCGGGCGCGGTAGACCTCCCCCATTCCGCCCGCGCCTACCGACGCGAGGATTTCATAGGGGCCGAGCCTTGTACCCGCGGAAAGCGTCATCGGATTAGCCGCGGGCGATTGTATCGCTTCGCCTTCCGACTCTTTGCGGGGAGCCCTTTCTGTCAGACGCCGAGGGTCTGCGAGGCCATCTCGGTGCCGGTGACGCGCACACGGATCTTGGCGAAGGCGGTATCCCGGGAAGTCGAGGTGTCGTCCCCGAAGGGGGAGAAGCCGCAGTCGTCCGTCGAGCCCAGGTGCTCGGGGTCGATGAACTTCGCCGCCTCCAGAACGCGGTCCCGGATCTGCTCAACCGTCTCCACCTTCGGATTGATCGGGTTGGTCACGCCGACGAAGATCCTCCGCCCTCGGGTGAACTTTCCGAGGATGCGGAGCACGCGCGGGCGGTCCTTCTCGCTCGAGAGCTGAACGTAGAAGTTGCCGACCTTCAAGCGGAAGAGGCTCGGGAGAAGCTCGGCATAATCGACGTCGGCGCTGTGGGTGGAGTCCTGGTCCCCTCCGGGGCAGCTGTGGACGCCGATCCTCCGTCTCTCCGAGGCCGGAAACCGGTCGAGCACGCGGTTGTTCAGGTCCACGAAAGAGTCGAGGAGCTTCTTCGAAGGGTCGAGCTTGACCGCGAGCCTGCCTTCCGTAAAGTCGATCTGGACGCTGGCTCCCCCCTCGAGGCACTTGCGGATGTCGGTCTCCGCTTCGCGGACGAGGTCATCGAGAAAAGCCTCTCGCGGGTATCCCGGTATGCCGCCCTGCGGATAAATAAGGCTCAAAGCCGATGCGGAGATCACGGCCTGTTTCAGCGGGGTGTGCGCGTGCCTTTTGGCCGCGTCGAGATAGCTCGAGGCGTAGGTCGCGTATCGGAAGGGGCCCGCGGTGAGCACGGGAAGCTGTCTCGTGTGGCCGTCCCTGAACTTGATGATCACGCCTCCGGGAGCGAGGTTTGGCAGGCCGTGGATCGGATATGTTGCGAAACTCGGTTTGCGCTGTTCGCCGTCGCTGATGACAGGCGAGCGCGTCTGCTCGAAGCGCCGGATCGTGTCGCGCACCGCGGCGTCAAAGAGAGCCTCCATCCGGTCGGCCGGGAGGTTTCCCGCGGCGAAGTCCTTCATGGCCGCGATCAGCTCGGGAGGCCGCGGGATGCTGCCGATGGGCTCGGTCGGAAGCGTCATGGAGCAGAAGCTATTCGAATCCGCGGCCGGCGTCAAAGAGGCTCGATCGGCTCCCTCTTTTTCCCCCGGTCCTCTTGGTTTTCCGGGTCCATCGCAGCGTGGGGAGTCTCCCAGAGGGTTTCTGCTTTAGTCGCGGCGCGAGGAGTCTCCCAGAGGCTCGATTCCTCACTCTGGTCGCAGCGCGAGGAGTCTCCCAGAGGGGAGGAGCCTCGCGCTGCGGGAGCGGGAGCGCAGCGCAAGGACCTGGCGAGCGATCGAGGCTGCATCCGGCCGAGTTGCGAGCCGATGCGTCAGCAGGTCCTGAG
>JBOGJN010000527.1:0-8297 GCA_050745445.1 Thermoanaerobaculia bacterium | reverse complement strand
CTCCAACCCAAGCCCCATCCCCACCAGATATGGACATAGGCTCTTTGGTGCCAGCCGAGGACAAAGGGTGTGGCAGCCTGGAGCGGAACGGCCGTCAGCAAAAGTGCCAGGCCAAGCGCTAGGAGGAAAAGCTTCTTCATGAGATTCGCCTCCACTCAAGTATAGAAGCAAGAGCAAGGCCACGGTTTACCTCCCACCCGCCTCCGACAAGGCTCCGATCCCCAAGAGGTTAGGTCTTTCGCCCGGCCGCCGCCGGGCGTCGCATTGACCTCCGCGGGGGTCAGGGCGTCACCCCGAGGGGATCACGACTGGGGGGAGGAGGGGGCCAAGCTCTTGGAGCACAGGGGTCTTGGCTTCCCGGCTTCTTTTCGACCTGGACTCTCGACACTCGACTCTCGACCCTCGACTCACAGACCCTTGGGCAATCCTTCCCGCACCGCCCCGTCATAGAGAGACTCGAGCAACGTCGCGGCGTCCAGGCCTGCGGGTGTCTGCGTCTTCGGAAGCATGATCCGCACCGTGTAGATGTGATCGCCGGTCTGCCCGGTGCGCGGGTTCTTGACCCCCTTGCCGCGCAGACGGAACCTCTGGCGCCCCTGCGTCCCGGGAGGGATCGTGGCCCGCACCCTGCCGTGGATCGTGGGGACTTCGACCTCCGCGCCGGCGTAAGCCTCCTTGACCGTTATGGGAACGACCCCGTGGATGTCGTCTCCCCGCCGCTCGAAGTACGGGTGCGGCTTGACGCGAACAGTCACGTAGAGATCGCCGGGCGCCCCACCCCGCGGTCCCACCGCGCCCTTGCCCGGGACGCGGATCGTCCCGCCATCTTCAGTGCCTTCCGGGATCCGGATCTTGACGGTCTCGGCCTCCGCCACGCGCCCCTGGCCGTGGCAGACAGGGCAAACCTCGCGTCCCGAGCGTCCCGTGCCACCGCATCGAGGGCACTCATTCTCTCTGCGCAGCGAAAGCGAGGCAAAGCCGCCCAAAACGGAATCGCGAAAGGGAATCTCGATCGACCCCTGTGTGTCTCTGGGTCTCTCCCTCGCCGAACGAAACCCGCTGGCCCCTCCGAAAATGTTGCCGAAGAGGTCGGCGAAATCGGAAGTCTCGAACTGAAAGCCCTCCGCTCCCGCAAAGCCGCGAGCTGCGCCGGGAAACCCCTCGGCGGAGGAACCCTCGAAGCCCATGGAGGGGCCCGCATGCCCGAACCGGTCATAGGCACGCCGCTTCTCGGGCTCCTTTAAGACCTCGTAGGCTTCCTGGACCTCCTGAAACCTCTTCTGGGCGCTCTTGTCTCCCGGGTTGACGTCCGGGTGGAGCTTGCGGGCCAGACGCCGGTAGGCCTTCTTGATTTCGGCCTCGGAGGCCCCCTTCAAGACCCCCAGAACCTCGTAATAGTCCCGCTTTTTCATGCTTTTCCGCGATTATAGCGGTGCCGAAAATTAGCCATTGACACCGTTTGGCGGACTAATATTATTAGCCTTAACCGGCGAAGCTTCTAATCTTATAAGGGCAGCGGAGATGACCATCGACGACATCGATCTCCGGATCCTGGACATGCTCCAGCGCAACGGCAAGTTGTCGCAGGCCAAGATCGCGGGCGCGGTGGGTTTGACCACGCCGTCGGTCAACGAGCGCATCAAGAAGATGGAGCGGCACGGGATGATCAGGGGATTCGTCGCGTTGCTCGACCACGAAAAGATGGGGTTCCCGCTGACGGCCTACGTGGACGTGGCCCTCGAGCATCCGCGTTTTGAGAAGAGCTTCGTGGACGATCTCGAGAAGCTCCTGGGCGTGCAGGAGTGCTACTACCTGGCGGGCGAGTACGCATACCGCCTGAAGGTAAAGGCGGCCGATACCGCCGCGCTGGCCGATTTTCTCCAAAAGCGCCTGTTGACCATCAAGGGAGTCATCCGCACCCGCACCCAGATCTCCCTCTCTTCCAAGAAGGAATCGACACTACTTCCGCTGGTCATCGAGAGCGAGGAAAGAAAGTCGTTTTCAGTTCTCAGTTTTCAGTTCTCAGTTCCGCAGGTCTGGACTCTTGACCCTCGGCTCTCGACTCTCGACTCTCGACTCTCGACTAGAACCGATACTCGATCCCTGCGTTGGCTGTCAGGAGCGATCGGTTCGATGCGGAATCGATCCTGTAGAATGTCAGGCGGCCGACGAGCGAGAAGCGCGAGACGATGCGGAGGCTCGCATCCGCTCCCGCGTGCCAGCCAAAGACCGTCTCCCCGACATCGCGGTACGGCTCGAACTGAGGATCCACCGGTCTCGGATTCACCCTGTAACCCCCGAGACCGCCGAAGAGACCGGAGGTGTAGTCCCCCTCCCAGAACTCGTAAGACACGCCGACCGTCAGGTAATTGATCCTGTCCGTCAAGTCCGGCAGCGGCGCCGGAGGCGCTCCCGGCGGCAGAGAGACGGTTAGACCGGCATTCGCTCCCTTGACGAGGAGCGATCCGACCGTGGCGCGCAACACGACTCTTTCCTCCAGCTCGAAACACACCCAGGCGTTCCAGTCCGTTCTGCGGAATCCGTCCAATCGGAGAGTGTCCTGGATGTCGTTTACCAGACCGACCGAGGCGCCCACGCTCCGGTCCTGCGCGCAGAGGGGCAACGCGCAACCAAGGAAGAGGGCCAGAGACAGAATTCTCTTGCGGTTCGTCAGAACGACCTCCGTTCTGCGGAATTCTCTTGGGTCCGGCAGCTTCCGCGCGAGAGCCCGCGGCGGTCATTCTAGTGCCATTCCGAACGGTTCCGGATGCGAGAGACCAAACCAGTCCACCAGCCGTTCCCAAGCCGCTTTCCCTTCCAGGTCTCCAGACATCCCGAAACGCTTCCGGCGTGACAAGTTGGAACGGCAATAAAATCCCCCGGCCAAGGATGTCGACGCCGACCAGGCGCGCGGAGGAGAACATGATCGGAATTGCTCGGGCCCTCGCGGGCTTCCTGCTGCCTTCCGGCTGCCTCGCCTGCCGCGACAACCGCGTGGAGAGCTTCTGGGAAGGAGGCGTCTGCGCGCCGTGCTGGCAGTCCTTGCCTGAGCCCGAGGAGGAGCGGTGCCAGCACTGCGACGAGCCCCTCGCCGCCGCGGAAGCGACGGTCTGCGGCCGCTGCCTGCTGGATCCGCCGGCGTTCCGGAGCCTGCGCGCCGCGGCGCCCTACCGCGGCTCCGCGCGCGACATTCTGATCGCGTTCAAGTTCCGGAGGGCCGACTACCTGGCGCCCCATCTCGCGCAAGTCATGGCCCGGCGGCTCGAACTCCGGGAGCCCGTGCGGGAGCTGATCCCGGTCCCCGCCACCGCCCGCGCCCGGCGGTGGAGCGACCACGCCGCGGAGCTGCTCGCGGCCGCGCTGGCGGCGCGTCTTCGCGTCCCCTGCACGCCGCACCGTCTCGAAAAGGTTCGCGAGACCGATCGGCAAAGCGGCCTTCCGGCGAGCCGCCGGGCCGCCAACGTGCGCCGGGCCTTTCGCGCGCGAGGAAGCTGCCCGCCTGCCGTCCTGCTCGTGGACGATGTCGCCACTTCGAGTGCGACGGTCCGCGAGTGTGCACGCGTTCTTCGTGCCGCCGGCGCGAAGACGGTCGACGTGTGGTGCTTCGCCCGCGCGTCGCGCGACGACGCCTTGGTTTCGGAGAGCTCCAGACTCAACCGATGAAGGCCGTCAACGCCCTGATTGTCCGCGCGCTGCCACTGGCCCCCAGGTCGATCGTGCGCAAGGTCGCCTCGCGTTATGTCGCTGGGGAGTCGCTGGACGAGGCTCTCGGGGTCGTCCGGCGGCTCAACGCCGAAGGCTGCCTTGCCACGCTCGACGTGCTGGGCGAGGACGTCACGCGTTTGCCGGAGACGGAAGAGACCGTCACGGAATACTCGCGGGCGCTCGACGCGATCTCCCGGCAGGGACTCCACTCGAACATCTCGGTCAAGTTGACGGCCCTCGGCCTGAAGATTGATCCGGGAGAATGCCGCCGCCAGTTTCGGCGGATCCTCGGCAACGCCGGCGTGCACGGCAACTTCGTGCGGATCGACATGGAGGATTCTTCCGTCACAGAGGAGACCATCCAGATCTTTTTCGAGTGCCGACAGGAATACGAGCGCCTGGGGCTAGTTCTGCAGGCTTACCTGCGGCGCAGCCTGGAGGACGCGCGACGGGTGGCCCAAGCCCGGGCAAACGTGCGCGTCTGCAAGGGCATCTACGCCGAACCCCCCGAGATCGCCTACCAGGGACGGGAGGAGATCCGAGACAACTACGGTGCGATCGTGGAGGAGCTGCTCTCCGCGGGCTGTTACGTCGGGATCGCCACGCACGACGGGCCGCTTGTCGAAAGGGCCCTGGCGGCCATCCGGCGCCTGCGCCTGCCGCGGGAGGCCTACGAGTTCCAGATGCTTCTGGGGGTGGCGGGTGACCTGCGCCGGCGGTTGGTTGCCGGAGGGCACCGGCTGCGCGTCTACGTTCCGTACGGGAAGGCGTGGTACGGTTACTCGGTACGCCGCTTGAAGGAAAACCCGGCTATCGCCGGGCATATCGTAAAGGGCCTTTTCACCGGAAAGTAGGCGGATCAGGGCATGGCGCTTGACAAGGGGTGGTTCTATACTCTCAGGTTGGGCTTTCGGGCCCGGCTCATGAGACGGCGCTGGGTGTTGCTTGCATGCTTCTCGGGACTGCTCGCCGGCAGAGGGTCGACTCTTGCGTCTCCACCCCCTCCTCCCATCTCCGGGATCGTCAGCCACCTGCGCAACCCGATCGCAGACGCTTTGGTCATCTCCTACAACCTGGGCGATACCAGTCTCACCCGCTCGCGCACGGCGCCCGACGGGACGTTCGTGCTCGCCTCGTCGCCGTCGGGCGTCTACGATCTGATTGCTTACAAGAAGGGCTTTCTCCCCGCTCTGGTCCGTCTCTGGCATCAAGCACTGTCGGACCAGGTGAGCTCGGTGCACATCCAGCTCGCTTCTCAGGGCACGACACCGGACCGCCCGACCATCTCGAGCATCTGGGAACTCAGGGACCGGCTGCCCGCCGATGTCCTGCGCGAGCTGACGATGGAAGAGTCCGCCGGAGGCGCCGGTCCCCTCGCCCGAATCCGCGCCGGAAGGATCATCGGCGGCGAGGTTGCCACACTCGCCGATTTTTCCTCGGGTGACAGCTCGCTTGCGCGGACGGCCGTGGGCTTGCGCGGCGGTCTGCCCAATGGCTGGAAATATGACCTGCGCGGGGATTACGCGACTGTCCCCGACTCTCCGGGCAACGCGGACACAACGGCGACGGGCAGCGCGGCGGGCGTGGCCCTGGACGTCGCAACATCACCGGAAGACCAGATCAGCCTGACGACGCGGCGTCACACTTTGAGCTTCCGGCAGGACGGACCCGCCAGCCTCTCCAGCCAGGCCGTCGGCTGGAGCCGCGGAAGCGAGTCGGGCTCCGTCGAGTCCGTGGCGGCCCGCTACATGGAGGAGGTCAACCTCTTCCGCGCGACCTCGCTCGGCACTTCGCTCTCCCCGCTTGCCTCCCGGACCTGGGAGGTCAAGACGCGGTACCAGAGACCCGCCGGCGACTCACCGGGAGTCGCGGTGGTCATGACCTACAGACGCACCGAGGGCACGCCGGACCCCTCCGGTGTCGGTCCCGAGGGCGCGCTCCTGCTCTCCGGGCCGGACGCGGATCTATCCGCTTCGGCCTCCTGGAAGCCGACCGCGCGCATGCAGGTGGATGGAGGCGTTCTCGCGCGGTACGTCGCGGGAGGCTACGGGGTCGCCCCACGTCTTTCGGCGCGCTACGAGCTGGGCGACCAGACCTATGTGTTCGTGCAGGGATTCCACAGGGCCACGGACCCCGGCATCGGGGCGACCATGGCGCTGCCGCTTGTTGTTTCGATCGAGGAGAATCGCGAGGCGATGTCTCGCAAAGGCTTTGTCGTCGGGTTCGAAAGAGCTTCGGGTGAAGGCGGATCCTTCCATCTGGAGGCGTCGAGCCAGCGCGTCGGGGAGGCGGTCCGGGCCTTCTTCGGAGGGGATTTCCTGACGGACTTCGACAGTCTCTATCTCTTCGATGGCAACGGAGTGCGACAGTACCAGGCCGCTGGCAGCCAACGGCTCACCGACACACTCGCGGGAAGCTTGGCCGCGCGTTACGGCTCGATCGACGGCGAGATCGCGGATTCCTCCACTTCAACCTACGGAATCTCGAGCAACCGCGGGTACTTTTGGTCGGCCCGCGCAGCCGTAGAGGTGGTTCCAACCCGCACGGGTGTAGCCATCCTCGTGCGCCGTGTCCGGCAGGAGCTCGAAACTCCGGGCGCCATCCTCGCCAATGACTCGGACAAGATCGCGCTCTCGGTTGCCCAGGATCTTTCGGTCGTGGGTGTGTCGCCTTTTGGCTCCGTCTGCAAGCTTCTGATCGCTCTCGAGTCGGCCCGCTCCACCGTGACAGCCGACCGGGAGGAGCCCGCATCAAGTAACCGCTTGCTCGGAGGCGTGGCTATCTCCTTCTAGAGGTCTCCCAAGCGACATCCGACCCCCATTCAATATTATTTTGAGCTATATTCAAGAAATTGAATTCAGGGCTGGAACTGAATACAAAAGATGTCCATAAGTAACTGAATCTAAAACCATTGTCTACTCGACACGGTTCTTTGGTGATGGCATTCGGATTGCTGGATCCCATTACGTGCTTCGCCTAGCCCGTCTCCTGGCGCTGACGTTCGCGGTTCTGCTTGCCGGCGCCACGGTTGGACTCGGCTTTCTTTCCTTCACGCGCAAGGCCGCCACCTTCGAGAGAGCGGGCTTCACCTACGAGCGAGCCGGCGGGACGCTGGTCGTCACATCCGTCGAGCCGGGGGGTGCCGCCGCCCGGGCCGGTCTCGCGCCCGGGGAAAGGATCGTGACGGCCGACGGA
Organism: Thermoanaerobaculia bacterium; assembly: GCA_050745445.1. Lineage (GTDB taxonomy): Bacteria > Acidobacteriota > Thermoanaerobaculia > UBA5066 > Gp7-AA6 > JBOGJN01. Next base: position 1,397 of record JBOGJN010000527.1, on the reverse strand, counting down.
CAGTCGGCCTCCTCCCTGGCCGAACCCGAGGAGAGCCTGGCGCGGCCGGCCTTCCCGCACAGGCTGCTCGTGCAGCACGGCGAAACGGAGATCCGCGAGGTCCTCCTCGCCAGGCCCCGGCTGGTGATCGACTGGAAGTACCTCTTTCTTGCTCTGGTCGGTCTGATCTACCTCTCCATCGGCCTCTTTACGCTCAGCCGGGAGCGCACGCCGGCTGCGCGGGTGTTCTGGGCGATCTGTCTTTCTTCCTTCGCCATCAATGTCCTGACCAACGCCGGACCCCACGACACCATCTGGAAAGCCTTCTGGCTGACGGAGGACGTCTACCGTGCGCTCTTGCCGCCGCTGCTGCTTCACTTCTTCCTGGTCTTTCCCGTGTCGGCTGTCAGGCGGCGGTGGCTGACGCTTGCCTATCTGCCGGGCCTCGTCTATCTGGCCGTGCAGGAGGCGCCCCTCCTTCTGCCGGGGCTCGACGCCGCGCGCACCGCGCGCACCTTCCAGGGGGCCACGCGGCTGTGGTACCTGCTCTTCGCGCTCTACGGCAGCGCGGTGGTCGTTCGCCTCATTCCGCTCTTGAAGAAACACGCGGGGGCCGAGGCTGAAGCGGAAAAGCAGATTCGCTGGATCGGCCTGGGCGTGGTCGTGGGGCTCTCTCCCTTCCTGGTCTTCTCCGCGCTCCCGGAAGCGCTGGGCGTCGCAGCGCCGTGGCTCTCGAAGATCTCGCTGCTACCCCTGATCCTGATTCCCCTCGCGTTCTGCTACGCGATTCTGAAGTGGCGGCTCTGGGACGTCGAGATCTTCATCCGCGAGGCCCTCTCCGCAACGGCGGCCGTCCTGCTTTGCGGCATGACGTTCGTGTTGTTGAACGCGCTTCTGGACCGGACCCTCGAGGGAATCGCGGAGGCGGGCAAGAACGTCGTCGCGTTCGGTTCCGGCCTCATCCTGGCTTCCCTGCTGGTGCCGATGAAGAAGCGGATCACCGGCGTGCTCGAGAGGTTCCAGTACCACGAGACGTACCGCGCCCGACGCGCGCTGCTGGACATCGCACGGGACTTCTCGACCCCTCGTCCGCAGTCGGACCTGACGGCAGCGATCGTCGAACGCGTGGATCGGGGCCTTCACGTGGTCCCCTGCTCACTCTTCCGGCTCGAGGGCGGCGATCTCGAGGATTCCGAAGCGGAGCTGCTCGAATGGCACCTGGCCGCGCAAGACGTCTGGCGTCTGCGGGGCCCGGCATTTGCGCCGGGCACCGCGGCCCGCCTGTACGGCCTCGGCTACCGCAGCTTCTTCGCCATGCGTTGCGGGGGCAAACTCGTGGGGGCGCTCGGCGTCGGCCACAAGGACGGACGGGTTCCCCTGTCTTCGGAGGACGAGGCGCTCCTGGTCGCCGTGATGGC
>JBOGJN010000526.1:0-19651 GCA_050745445.1 Thermoanaerobaculia bacterium | reverse complement strand
CCTTCTAGTGCTCGAGCCCGTATTCCTTGATCTTGTTGTAGATCGTCTTGAGCGAGAGTTTCAGAAGTTGGGCGGTCCTGGGCTTGCTGCCACGGGCAAACTCCAGCGTCTTCTGGATCAGCCGGCGTTCCACATCGGCCAGGGATGCCCCCACGGCGACACGGACGACCGGCGGCTTCTTGCGGCGCGGGCGTCGCGTCGCTCGCGCGCCACCCAGAACCGAAAGAACAACGGTCGAGCCGATCGGCGTCCGGTCGGCCAACCGCGTGGCCCGCTCGACCGCTTCTCGCAGCTCCCGGACATTCCCCGGCCAGTCGTGGGCCGAGAGGACGTCCATCGCTTGCGCGTCGAAGTAGAGAGAGCCATCGATCTCCGCGAGAAACCGCCGCGCCAGAAGACTGATGTCCTCGCCGCGCTCACGCAACGGCGGCAAGTGCACGACCTGGTCACGCAGGATCTCGAAGAGCTCCGGCAGGATCTTGCCGGCAGCGACCGCCTCCCCCGGCTCCCGGTTGGTCGCCAGGATCATTCGAAAACTGCGAGGCGTCTCCAGGTCCCGAACGACCTCCTGCTGTAGAGCCGACAGAGTACTCTCCAGCCCCGGCACAAAGAGCGTGCCCCGCTGCGAGCGCGAAGCTTCGTAACCCTTTCCCTCCGGCGCGATGAGAAAAGACTCCGCGCCCCGAGAGGAGAGGCCATGAAGGGCGCGAGCGGTCTCCTCCTGTTCGGTTCCCGTTTCGCCCGTCAGAAGGATGTCGTGTCCGGCAGAGGCGGCCCGCTCGATCGAGGCCATCACGGCCTGGAATGGGGCCGAGCGTCCGAGAAGGCAAGCCGAGACCTCGGCTCGCGCGAAGCGCAGTCTCAACTCCTCCGCGCGCGCCTCTTGCCCGAGCCGCTCTGTCAGCCGGGCACGCAGTAGAGAGATCCGCGTCTCCGTGACCGGCCGCCAGAGAAAATCTCTGGCGCCGCGCGCCATGGCGGCGACGCCGTCCTCCAGCCGTTCGCGGTCGACCAGCGCATACACCGCCCGGCAAGGGTCTTGCCGCAGCACTTCTTCCAGAAGACTCTCCCCTCCCCGAGCGGGAAAATCGAGCGCCACGATGATGGCGTCGGGGCGAAACTCGACCAGGTGCCGGCGGGCTTCCGGAAGGTTCTCGACGCTGCGCGTCTGCTCGCCTGATTCGCCGAAGGCGCGACGCAGAGAATCCCGGGATTGAGAATCGGGATCGACGATGAGGACTCTCATGAGGCGCCCGGCGTCATTGTAGCACCGTGTCCATCGTCCGGTTCGCCGCTTAAGGCTTCGTCTTCAAAGAGATGCCGAGCAAAGGCCAGAGAGCGTCGATCCTCTCCCGAACCTCTCGCGACATGACAATCTCGTCGGGCCAGGGACGCACGAATCCCTCTTCTTTCCACTTGCGCGTGGCATCGATCCCCATCTTGCTTCCATAGCAGGGCAGGCGCGACGCAAAGTCGAGCTCGTCCACGGGGCCGTGCACGAACTCGATGTCCCGTTCCGGATCGATCGCCGTCAAAACTCTCCAGAGCAGCTCCCGCCCGTTTCGCAGATCCACGTCCTTGTCCACGACCACGACCGTCTTGGAGAACATCATTTGCCCCGTCCCCCAGATCGCGTGCATCGTCTTGCGCGCGTGGCCGGGAAAGCGCTTGTCGATCGCGACGATCATCAGGTTGTGGAAGATCCCCTCGACCGGCAGGTACATGTCCGCGATCTCCGGAATCGTTTTCTTCACAAGCGGGAGGAAGAGACGCTCGACCGCTTCCCCCATAAAGCCGTCCTCCATGGGTGGGCGGCCGACGATCGTGGTCAAGTAGATGGGGGACCGCCGCCGCGTCACGGCAGTGACGTGAAACACCGGGAAGTCGTCCTCGAGCGAGTAGAACCCGGTGTGGTCACCGAAGGGTCCCTCGGGCCGCCGCTCCCCGGGATCCACGTACCCTTCCAGCACAATCTCCGCTTCGGCCGGCACCTGAAGGTCCACGGTCTTGGCCCCGATCAGCGGCACGGCCTCGGCGCGCAGGAACCCCGCGAAAAGAAATTCGGAAAGTCCGGGCGGAAGAGGCGCGATTGCAGAGAACACGGTCGCGGGATCGCAGCCGATGGCCACGGCCACCTCCATGCGCCGGCCTTCCCTCTCGTAGCCCCGCGCCTGTCCGGCGCCATCCTTGTGCTTTTGCCAGTGCATGCCGGTCGTGTTCCGGTCGTAGACCTGCATCCGGTACATCCCGACGTTGGTCTTCCCGGAGGCGGGATCGCGCGTGATGACGAGCGGCATCGTGATGAACGGGCCGGCGTCCTGCGGCCAGCAGGTCAGGACGGGAAGCCTTTGGAGATCCACCGCTTCGCCGGTCTCGACGACCTCCTGGCAGGGCGCGGAACGGACCGTCTTGGGAAAAACCGCCGCAAGCTCCGTAACTTTCGGAATCGCCTTCAGCTTCTCAAGAAAACCGTCCGGCGGTTTGGGGTCGAGAAAGAACTCCAGCCTCTTGTCCCACTCTGCGTAAGAGGAGAGCTCGAGCGCCTCGAGCATCCGGCGGCGGGAGGCCAGGACGTTGATCGCGACGGGCATCGAGGAGCCGGCCACGTTTTCGAAAAGCAGCGCCGGCCCGCGCCCCTTGACCGCCCGGTCGGCGATTTCTGCGATCTCGAGCCTGGGCGAAACCTCCTGCTTGACGCGCAGGAGCTCCCCCTTTTTCTCGAGAGCTTCCAGAAACGAAGAGAGATTGCGGTAAGCCACGGCGCTCCCTATCCCCAGACGGCGCGAGCGTCGACGGCCTCGCCGGCCAGAGCAACGACCGCCTCGATCCGGCCGACCGCGGCGCCGCGCACGTTACGAACGACGGGAGACCGGTGGGGCGAGAGGCTCCGGCGCGCGGCTGCCGAGAGCCACCCCAGACGCTCCAGAATGTCGAGAGCGACCGCGTCGCGCGCCCGCGAGGAACCGTCCTCCACCTTGAAGGCGATACCGATCGATTTCCCGTCCGCCGCAGGTGAGCGTATTCCGATCGCGTAGACCCCTTCGGCCCCTTCCTTGCCGATCCATCGGCCCCCTCCCGCATCGAGAAAGTCCGTGGTGAACCGGCCGAGGCCGGCCACCATCGCGGGGCTCTCCCACATCGCCCGGCAGATCCGAGCCCGAACGGCGGCTTCGCCCGCGGCTTCTCCGCGACGCTGACGCGAAAGCAGCCGCGCGTAACCCCTGGCCAAGGCGGAGAGGGGCAGGAAGAAGACGGGCAGACTGCAGCCGTCCACCGCGATTCCGATCCGATGCGAAGGAGTCTCGCAGTAGTCGGAGATGCGGTCGAGGACCTTCTGCTCGATGGCGTGCATGGGCTTCCAGTACCCCGCCGGATCGAAGTCGAATAGCCGGCAGGCCAAAAGAAGACCCGCGTGCTTGCCCGAGCAATTGTTGTGCAGCGCCGTCGGTCTCTGGCCGCGCGCCACCATCGCCCGGGCCGAGGGCTCGTGCATCGGCAAGTGGGCGCCGCACGCCAGATCCCGCACCCTGAAACGCCCGCGCGACAGCAGCCGCCGCGCCACCCGAACGTGTCGCGGCTCTCCGCCGTGAGACGCGCACAGAAGGGCGATCTCGTCGCTCCCGAGTCGAAACGTCCGCTCCCCTCCTGCTTCCAGCAGCGGCATCGCCTGGAACGGCTTGGCCGCCGAACGCACGTAGATGCAGGTCTCGGGCGAGCCGGCGCAGGCGAGCAAACGCCCGTCCTCGTCGACCACGGCCACATCGCCCCTGTGGACGGACTCGATTCGATCCCCGCGCAGCACGCGGGCCAGGACGGGCGGCGGCGCGCTCATCATCGCGTGCCTTCTATCATGCCCGGCACGAACAGAGGCGCCTCTGGCGTCAGGCCCGAGCAGTCCGCGGCCTGCCTTACGGGTCCTGATAGTTTCCCAAGGGGCCAAAAAGACGTTATCCTCAGATTTCCTACCGGCGAAGGAGCCCGTTGAGCGCCGCGGCGGAATATTCGTCTCCGCTGGCCGGTTCGAAAGAACCGATGCGTTCTGTCTGGCTGGGTGTCGGGTTGCTCGTTTGCGCCGGCGCCGTGGCCCTGGCTCAAGACGGTCGAAATCTTCCGTTCCCCGATATCGAGCTGGCCGAGGCCGAGGGCAGCGCGGTTCGTCTCTCGCAACTGAAGGGCAACGTCATTTTCCTGAATTTCTGGGCGACCTGGTGCGGCCCATGCCGCATGGAGTTGCCCATCGTGCAGAGGTTGTACGACAGGTACAGCGACCGTAACTTCGTGGTTCTCGCCGTCAATCTGGACGCGGACCGGCGAAAGATCGAGCCCTTCCTCAAACGCTACAACATCTCGCTGCCCGTCTATTTCGCAGCCCCGGAGGATGCCGGGCAGATGACCCAGATGGGCATTCCTTCCACCTTCATCGTGGGGCCGGACCGGACGCTGATTGACCAGTTCGTTGGCTACTCGGCAGCGGCGGAGGAGCGCTGGAAGCAGCTCATCGAGAAGCACCTGAAGGCGCGTAAACCAACCCGCTAAGACTGTTCGTCCAACCTCGGAACAACCTTCAGGAGGTCACCTCATGAAGATCCGCCAGGCGTTTCTTTCCCTCTGCGCAATGCTAGTGGCCGCGGTTTGCGGCGCGCAGGTGCGTGACGGAACCGTCGAAATCTCCCCCTTCGCCGGTTATCTCTTCGGCGGGACTTTCGCGCAGGGGACCAACGCTCTGTTCGACTATCCCGTCGATGTGGCAGACCACAGCACCTACGGCGTGCGTGTCGGCTACAACGTGACGAGCAAGCTCGAACTAGAAGCGCAAGCCTCCCACACCGACACCACGTTCGTGACCAGTAGCAGCGACGTTCTCTTCGGCGGCGGCGGCGGACAAGACCTCGGTGGTCTGCGAATCGACTATTTGCTCGGGTACAGCACGTTCAACTTCGGTCATGGCCGCGTCGTCCCCTACATCACGGCTGGCCTCGGGGTCGCCCTTCTCGACGCAGACGTTTGTAGCGGCGCGACGACTCCCTGCCAGAACCCGGGACAGGACACGAGATTTACCGCCAGCATCGGTGGGGGGATCAAGATCTTCGCCAACCCGCACTTTGGTTTCCGCTTCGACGGCCGCTACTACGGGACCTGGCTACCGACCTCTTCCTCAAGCACTTGCAGCACCTACTACTACTACTACAGCTGCAGCAGTGGCCAGTGGCTCTCCAACGGCGATGTGAGCGGAGGCCTCGTGTTCGCGTTCTGAAGAGCAGGTGTCAGCTTCGAACGACGTAGGACGAAGGAGGTCCGACGTAGGGCCGGGCCTACCACCTACGTCCTAGGTCCTACGCCCTCATTCTGACACCCGACACCTGGATTCTCCGCGCGCCGTCTGGCAGAACAGCGATCCGAATCTCCAGCGTGGGCGGCAGCGCCCGGGCAATGGCCTCGCCCGGCCACTCCACAACCACCGGCGCGCCCGCAACCGATCCCGGCAGACCCAGCACCTCCAGCTCTCTCAGACTGTCCTTCAGGCGATAGAGATCGAGGTGGCGCATCCGGACGGTAGGCTCCCGCCCCGCTCCGTCGACTCCAGACGATGCCGCGTACTCGTGCAGGATCGCGAAACTCGGGGAAGCCACCTCGCGTGGCGAGGCGCCGAGACCGTCCGCCACGCCGCGCGCAAGGCAGGTCTTGCCAGCGCCGAGATCCCCGATCACGTAGACGACGTCACTCGGCAGCAGACGGCCCGCGACCCGTCGGCCGAATTCCTCGGTCTCCTGCTCGCTGCGGGTGACGACGTCCTCTATCACCGGCCGTCTTTGCCCTGCGCCTCCCGCCTTTGGCCGTGCGCGGCGCACAGCGCCGCACGCACGAGCGGTATCGTGTCCGCCAGCTCCCGGGCGAGAAGACCCGCGTCGCCGCGCGTTTCGGCCAGCGCCTCCCCGGCGGCGCCGTGAAGGTAGGCGGCCACAAACGTTGCGGGCTCCGGATCGATACCACCGGCGAGCAGGGCCCCGATCGATCCCGCCAGCACGTCCCCCGATCCCGCGCTGGACATGAGCGCAGTCCCCGTCGGGTTCACGGTGATGCGGCCCTTCGGTGTCGCCGTCAGGCTGGCCGCTCCCTTCAGCAGCACGACCGCCCGCGCGCGGCGAGCCAAGACCCTGGCAGCCGCGAGGCGGTCCCGTTGCACCTCGCGAGAGGAGATGCCGAGCAGACGGCCTGCCTCCCCCGGATGGGGCGTCAGCACGGTCGCGGCCCGACGCCGGGAGAAAACGCTCGGGTTCGCCGCGAAGGCGTTCAGGGCGTCTGCGTCGCACACCAGGGGCACGCGGGCGGCGAACAGCCGCGCAAGCAGCATCACCGTGCCGTGCGCCGTCCCCAGCCCCGGGCCGACCACGGCGGCGTCCAGGTCCCGCAGCATCTCGAGCACTTCCGCCGCCCCCTCCGCAGCGAGCGCCCCCTCTGCCTCGGGCAGTGCGTGGGTCATCGTCTCCGGCAGTGCGCCCACCACCGTGGCCTCAATCGAGGCGGGACAAAACACCGTCACGAGCCCAACGCCGGACCGCAACGCCCCACGCGCCGCGAGCACCGCGGCTCCCGCCTTGCCGCGCGAACCGGCGACGATTGCGAGACGCCCGAAATCCGCCTTGTGCGAATCGGCCGGCCGCGGCGGCAGCAGCGCCGAGACGTCTTCGGGAGAGGTTAGGGCGAGACGGCTTTTCTGGAGCAGGAGGATCTCGCGAGGGATACCGATGTCGCGCACCACGATGCGCCCGCAGCGGCCCCGTGCCGGGAAGAGGACATGGCAGCGCTTGGGAGCGGCAAACGCCACGGTCCGGGCCGCAACGACACAGGGGCCAAGCAGTTCCCCGCTGTCGCCGGAGAGCCCAGAAGGAAGATCCGCCGCAACCACCGGACGCCCGGCAGAATTGATTGCGGAGACCGCCCGTGCTGCCGGACCGGAGAGCCCGCGGGACAGGCCGGTGCCAAAGAGCGCGTCCACGACTCCGTCGGCGGCCGCGAGCTGGCGGGCAAACGCCGCGCTGGCTCCGGCGCGGGTCAGTGGCTTCAACTCCAGGCCCGCCGCCCGGGCGAGAGAGGCGTTCTCGGCCGCGTCGCCCCGGTAGCCGGCGAGATCAGAGAGTGTGAAGATCGAAACGGCAAGTCCCCGACGAGCCAGCAGCCGGGCGGCGGCCAGGCCGTCACCTCCGTTGTTCCCCGGCCCGCAGACGACGACCACGCGCCGCCAACCCGGATACGCGCCGCTGATCTCCTCCGCTAGCGCGGTCCCGGCATTCTCCATCAGCTGGAGCGAAGGAATCCCTCCGGCGATGGCGGCGCGGTCCGCGGCGCGCATCTCTCGGGAGTCGAGAACCGGGATCACGCCGAATCCTCCAAAAGCGATTCGAGGACCTTCGCCGTCGCCCGGGGATAGTCGGGCGCCGCGGAATCTCGCGTCGCGAGATCCCGGCGCAGGCGTCCGATGTCTTCCGGGCGATCCACGTCGTACACCGCCGGGAGAAGCGCCAGATGTAACCGGGCCGACCGGATCCGCTCGAGCGTCAAGTCCAGCACCGAAGAGGAAGACCAGGGAATGTCGCGGAAGATTTCCCGGAAGCCGGCGCCGGGCGCCAAGCCAATGGCGCAATAGCCGCCATCCTCCGCTGGAATGACCGCCGCCTGGCATCCACGCGCTAGAAGCCCGAAGGCCTCTTCCAGCAGGCGGCGGGGCAGCGCCGGATGATCCGAGCCGACCGCCAGGACCCGAGGAGCTCCTCGGGAGAACTCCCGCTCGAAGGCGGAGGCGAGCCGCACGCCCAGGTCGCCCGAGGCCTGGCTTTCCCGGCGCCACGGCGCGCCGAAGAGCTCGACGAACACCGGATCCGCCGCATCCGGGTCGGCGGCCAGGACCGCGTCCCATGCGCCTGGCTCGACATACGCCCGTGCGGCGTCCTCCAGAAAGGCACGGTAGAGACGCGCGGCGCCCTGTTCCGTCAGAAGCGGGGCCAGCCGCGTCTTGACCTCCCCCGCACGTGGGGCGCGGGCAAAGAGGACGAGCCGGGGCAGCTCCGTCACGCCGGAGATTATGGCCGATCCGCCGAGGCGGGCCTCTAGTGCCGTTCCAACTTTCTGCGCCGAAAGGCTTGCAGGATGACACCCTTATGCTACTGAGCGAAGGGGGTTGGCGTACACGGGATCGGTTGGCTGCTTCCTATCTGACATTCGGACCAATAAGTTGGAACGGCACTAACTCGCTTTCTTTTTCTGCTCAGGGGGCAACAGCGAGACGAAGATGTTCTTCTGGTAGTAAGAGACCAGATCCGAGACGCCGTCCCGAACCGCGAACGCGATCCTCTGGGCTCCGGGCCCCACGGTCATCGTAAAGTCGTAGTACCAGTCCTTCTGCTGGGCGATCACGAAGTCCTTGGTCCGAACCCTGACCGCCTGCTTCTGAATCGCCAGGTCCGACTGCTTCTCCGCCGCGTCGCGCGCCACCAAGTACACGATGAAGGAGCCTTCGTAGTAGTCGCCCGAGGGCGTGAGCCCCATCTTGCCGATCGGGATCGCGATGCGAACCGGGACGTTGAACTTCTCGTTGTCGTCCGGCTTCTGCGGGCCAAGCGATACGGTGATACTGAGCGGGTTGTCGTCGCGCGGATAGAAGAGGCTCGCCAGGACAGACTCGGCGGTCCGCGTCTCGATGGTCTTCTCGAGGAGGCTCCTGCGGAATCGCGCCTTCAACCCCTTGCGCTTGACCCTCACTTCGATCGCGCGGGGCCGGTCGACCGTCGCGTGTGTCGTGCGGTACCCGATCGAGTAGAAATTCGAGAAATCCTTGGAGAGCTCTTCCAGGTCCTTCTTCCAATCGTTTGTGTTGACGACCGCGATTCCGCCCGTCTGCTCGGCCATCATCTGCAGAGGCGCCTGCGTGTTCTGCCGCAGCAGAAAGTCGCTCGGCCCGACGTCGTACGAGCGGTTCTCGGCCGACACCAGATCGGAGGTCGTCAGCCCCGAGGCGTCGAGCGCCCAGATGGTGACCCCTTGCGCATTAGCCGCCTGGACGATCGAGACGTACCGCGTGTTCATGTCGAACTCGGTCGCCTCGAGCGTGGCCGCGCCCTGCTCCTGGAACTTGCGCTGGATCGTGTCGAAGAGCTCCAGGCCTACCGTGGAAGGCAGGCCCTCGGAGACGTACACGAGCACTTTGCGGCCGTCTAAGCCCGCCAGGCCGTTCAAGGTGTTCTTCATCGCGTCCACCGCGAATTCCAGGTCGTTGCGGAACGAAAGGCTGTAAGTCCGCGCGATCTGAAGGGCCTCGCCCGCGGATCGCGCGTCGTTGATCCTCCCCACCGCGTCGCGCCGCTCACTCACCTGCGAGGTCGCTCCTCCCGTCTCTCGCTCGATGTCGTCCAGCGCCCCGACGATGCCGCCGGCATCCGAGGTGAACTTACGCCTGGTCTTGAGCGACCGGTCGTACGTGATGACCATCGCTTCAGCGCGCGGGCCGATCGTCTCCTGCACGAATTCCTTCAGGCGGTGGAACATCCGGTTTCGGTTCTGCGGCTGGATATTCCGGTTGTCGATGTAGATCACGTACCGCGCCTTCAGCTCTCTCGGGACTTCCGCCTGCGCCTCCGGAGCTTCGAGCGAAACGAGCTTGCCGTCCTCGAGCAGGACCTTGCCCGCCGAGACGGCATAGAAGTTCGTGATCGGCTGCAGCACGCCATCCTGCAGGACCTCGAAATCGTCTCGGGTCAGGCCGACGACCCGGCTCCCCTTCGAATCCGTCACGACGACTTCGATGTTCGTGATGGAGACCTCGACCCGCTCGGAGACGGGCGGGATCGGCCGCTGTGCGGGCGCCTTTCCGGCCTGGGCCTCGAACGAGGCGGCTGCCAGCAGAGCGGCGGTGGCCGCCAAAAGTCTCTTCAAGAATTCCTCCTCCGGCACACGAAGCGGCAGCCGCGTCGGAATATTCCCCGAGCCCACTCGCCGGACGCAAGGAGCCCGGCGAATGGCCCTCTTACGCCTCCAGTCCACCCAAAAAACGCTGTTGCTTTGTCAAAAGGAATTCAACAGAATTCGGCCTTCCGGGACGGACCTTCCGCGACCCGGATGGCAAGCGTCAAGAGCAAGGAGAGCTTCAGAATGCGGAACCGAAGGCGACCCGCGACGACGGCCACCATCTTCCTGCTGGCCGTCATAGCCGGTACCGCCTGCGACAAGATCAGGGCTCGGCAGAGGATCAGGACGGGCCACGAGTTCTTCAAAGCCGCGCAGTATCAGGCTGCGCTCGCTAGCTATCAGGAGGCCCAGCGCCTCGACCCCGGTGAGAAGAAGCTCAACAAATTCATCGGCGAAACCTACATAGCGATGTACCAGCCAGGCTCCAGGCACCGGACGGACCTTGAGTTTGCGGGCAAGGCCATCGACAACTTGAGGACCTACCTGGATGCCTATCCGAAGGACACGAAGGCGCGAGAGTTTCTGGTTTCCATGTATCTGGCGACCGACCGGTTCGACGACGCGATCGGCTTCTACCAGGATCTCCTAAAGAGCAACTCTAACGACACGAAGGCCATGCAGTCGCTCGCCGCCATGTACTTCAGGAAGGGGGACTTCGACAAGGGCGTCGAGTGGGAAGAGAAGCGCGCCGGTTACGAGCCGGGCAATCCCGAGGCCTATGTCATGATCGGCATCCGGGCCTGGGACCGATCCTACAACTACCCGGACTTGGAGCCGGCCACCCGCGCCAAGATCGTGCAGGAGGGTCTGGAGGCCCTGGACAAGGCCCTGAAAATGAAGGCCGACGCCTACGACGCTCTGGTTTACGTTAACCTGCTGTATCGAGAGAAGGCCAAGATGGAGACGGACCCGGCCAAGCAGCAAGAGTTCATCACGACGGCCGAGAAGTACCGCGACCAGGCCCTCGAGTTGCGCAAGAAGACTCTCGGCACCACACCCGCGGCGGAACCCGGCAAATAGGACCGGTGTCTTCAGGGTCGGGAGGAAAGAGCATGTTCGAAGGCGCGTTGATCGAGTCCGCCAAGCACAAGGGCGCTTCGAAGACGGCCATGACCCTGCCGGTCTCCATCGCCATCCACGGCCTCGTGATTGGCCTCGCGCTGGGCGCCTCGATGTGGTTTATCGAGGACATTCCCGAGCCGCCGATTCCGGTGACTTTCTACGCGGCGGCTCCTCCCCCACCGCCCCCGCCCCCGGCCGCCCCCAAGCCAGCGGCGCCCAAGCCGGAGACGCCCAAGCCCATCCCCGTGAGGCCTACCGAAATGGTCGCCCCTACGGTCATTCCTGAAACGGTGCCCCAGCCGCTCGCCGCGCCGGAGCCCGAGGCCCCCGCCTTGGGCGAGGGGGTCGAAGGGGGTGTTGAAGGGGGCGTCCCGGGCGGCGTCCTCGGGGGCGTGCTCGGAGGCATGGAAGGCGAACCCCTGCGCATCGGAGGCGATGTCAAGGCCCCGGTCCTCCTGCAGAAGATCGAGCCAACCTACCCCGAGGCGGCCCGCAAGGCCCGCATGGAAGGGGTCGTCATTCTGGAGGCCATCATCACGGCCTTGGGCAGCATCGAGGAGGTGAAGGTCCTGAAGTCCGTCAACCCGCTGCTCGACGCCTCGGCCGTGCGGGCCGTTGAGCAATGGAGGTACAAGCCGGCGACCCTGAACGGCCGGGCCGTGCGCGTGTACCTGACCGTGACCGTGACCTTCAACTTGCACTAGGATTGCGAAGCGGAAGCCGAACGACCGAAGCTTAACGCAAGGAGCGCTTCATGAGTTTTAATCTCGTTGATCTCTGGAAGTCAATGACACCGATCGCCGAAGGGGTGGCCATTCTGCTGATTCTGATGTCCATCTACTCGCTGAGCATCGCGGTGGAGCGTTGGATCTATTACAACAAGGCGAAGAAGCAGTCGCTCGCCTACGCGCGGCTCGTGACCGGCTTTTTGAAGCAGGACAGGCTGCAGGAGGCCATCGACTCCTCCAAGAAGTTCAAGAACAGCCACCTGGCGCGCGTCCTGGCCGCGGGGCTTTACGAGTTCCAGCATGACATCTCGAGCGGCACGGCGGACGTGGCCGGCCACGATCCGATCGAGGCGGCCGAGCGCGCCATCGAGCGGGAGGCGCTCATCACGACATCCGATATGAAGAAGGGGCTCTCGGGCCTCGCGACGATTGGCGCGACGGCTCCGTTCATCGGGCTCTTTGGCACGGTCATCGGCATCATCAACGCCTTCCGCGGGATGGCGCTGACCGGTTCGGGCGGCATCGCGGCCGTCTCGACGGGTATTGCCGAAGCGCTCATCACGACAGCGCTCGGGCTCTTCGTGGCCATCCCGGCGGTCTGGCTCTTCAACATCTTCATGAACAAGATCGAGCGGTTCCAGGTCGAGATGTCCAACTCGGCTTCGGAGCTGGTCGACTACTTCATCAAGCGGCGCGGAGCGGGAATCAAGCTCGGCGTCCGCGCATCATAGGATTCAGGAGACACAATCATGGGCATGGGCGGCGGCAGCAACCGCGACAAGCTGCAGAGCGACATCAACGTCACGCCCTTGGTGGACGTGTGCCTCGTGTTGCTCATCATCTTCATGGTGGTCACGCCGCTCCTGCAAAAGGGGATCCCCGTGTCGCTTCCCTCGACCGATAATCCCGACAAGAAACCGGAGAGCGCCAGCCAGAAAATGCTCACGGTGGTGTGGGGGACGCCGCCCAGCTACTACTTCGAGGCGGACAAGCTCTCGAAACAAGACTTCCAGCGGCGTCTGGACGAGCTCTACCAGCGTGTCCCCCAGTCGGAGATCATCATCAAGGCCGACCAGCGTTTGAAGTACGGCGACGTCAAAGAGGTCATGAAGATGACCAAGGAGGCCGGTTTCCAAAACGTCGGGTTAATCGCGGAGAAGAAACAGAAGGGCGCGGGCGGCTAATTCAGGGCCTCTCAGCAAGGAGAATTCCGGAATGGCAATGGCTGTCGGCGGAGCCGGCGAATACAAGAGCGACATCAATATCACGCCGCTCGTGGACATCGTGCTCGTGCTGCTCATCATCTTTATGGTCATCACGCCGCTCCTGCAGATGGGTTATGACGTCAAGGTGCCGCCCAAGGCCACCGTGGACAACCCGATTGCGCCCCTCGACCAGGTGGTCATCTCGCTGACCGCGCAAAACCACATCTTCCTGAACAAACAGGAGGTGACGGCGCAGCAGCTCTCTCAGCAGCTCTCGGACATCTTGAAGAATCGCCGGGACAAGACCGTGTTCTTCTCCGCCGATGACGGCACGACCTACTTCGAGTGCATCAAAGTCATGGACATCCTACGCACCTCGGGCGCCAAAAACCTCGGCATCGTGCTCGAGACCGTCCCAGTCCTGTAACCTCTCCGACTCCGGATTGACGCCCGAGCCGAAACCCCAACTCGAATTCCGAATTCCGAATTCCGAAATCCGAATTCCGAAATCCGAAATCTAAGATCTCTGATATCCTGCCCGCTCGCCGCTCGGGTTCCCGGGCACGGCGCGGGAATCACTTCGAAAGAGGGGAGCGTCCATGTCCCACGTCCATGCTCTGCCCCTGATCTTCACCTTCTCGATTGGATCCCTCCTCGTGGCCTGGTGGCTGGCGCGCTGGGTGCTACGCAAAGATACCGGTACCGCAGCCATGCAGGAGATCTCCAACGCCATCAAGGAGGGGGCCGAGGCCTTTCTGCGCCGCCAGAACCGAACGATCGGGATGCTTGCGCTCCTTCTGGCAGCCGTGATCTTCGTTCTCTACGCCTTCGTCCGGTCCCACCAAGACTTCGACCCGGTCCCGACGGCCTTCCGCCTCGCCTTCTGGACTACGCTCTCCTTTCTGCTCGGGGCAGGCTGTTCGGTCTTCGCCGGATACGTCGGGATGTGGATCTCGATCCGGGCCAACATCCGCACCGCGTCCGCGGCTCGCACATCCCTGAACGACGCACTCCGCATCGCCCTGCGGGGAGGAGCGGTCTCGGGCCTGCTGGTGGTGGCCATGTCGCTCTTCGGCGTGGGCGGCCTGTACCTTCTGGTCAGCCGCTTCACGCAGGTTCCTCCGGCCGATATCCCGCTCTTGATCGTGGGCTATGGTTTCGGCGCCTCCTTCGTAGCGCTCTTCGCGCAGCTGGGCGGAGGCATCTACACCAAGGCCGCGGACGTCGGGGCGGATCTCGTCGGGAAGGTCGAAGCCGGAATCCCGGAGGACGATCCGCGCAACCCGGCGGTCATCGCCGACCTGGTCGGCGACAACGTGGGGGATTGCGCCGGGCGCGGCGCGGATCTCTTCGAATCCACCGCCGCAGAGAACATCGGCGCGATGATCCTGGGGGCCACCCTCGCCTCCGCGGCACAGAAGAGCGGGATGGCCTTCTCGGCCGGTGTTGTGGGCGTGATGCTCTTTCCCCTGGTCGCCCGCGCCTTCGGCTTGCTCGCCTCGATCGTCGGCATCCTCGTGGTCAGGACCCGCGAGGACCGGGACCCGATGCAAGCCTTGAACCGCGGCTACTACGTGACCTCGGCGCTCGCCGTCGCCGGGTTCCTCTTCGCCACCCGTTGGCTGCTCGATAATCCCTCCGCTCCCGACGCCTGGTGGAAATACTTCCTATGCGGGATGATCGGCGTCCTGACCTCCGTCGCGTTCGTCTTCATCACGCAGTACTACACCGAGTCCCGCTACCGCCCTGTCCGCGAGATCGCCGAGGCCTCGAAGACCGGCCCGGCGACCAACATCATCACGGGAATTGCCGTGGGCTTCGAGTGCACGCTCGCGCCGGTCGTCGCCATCTCGATCGCCATCCTCGCCTCCTACAAGATCGGGGCCTCGGCGCTGCCGGGCGGCGGGCTCTTCGGCACGGCCGTCGCCACCATGGGGATGCTCGGAACCGCGGCCTTCATCCTGGCCATGGACACCTTCGGGCCGATCACGGACAACGCGGGAGGCATCGTGGAGATGTCCCGGCAGCCCGAGCAGATCCGTAAGAAGACCGACCGGCTGGACGCCGTGGGCAACACGACCAAGGCCCTGACCAAGGGTTACGCGATCGGGTCGGCGGCGCTCGCGGCGTTCCTGCTCTTTTCGGCGTATCTGGACGAACTGAAGAAATACGGCGCAGGGCTCGAATCGGTCAATCTGGCCAAGCCGGAGGTCTTTCTGGGAGGACTGCTCGGCGCCATGCTCGTCTTTTTCTTCTCGGGCCTCGCCATCAAGGCGGTCGGCAAGGCCGCCTCCGTCGTGATCCAGGACGTGCGCGAGCAATTTGCGGCGCGGCCGGGGATCATGAAGGGAACGGAGAAACCGGACTACGGCCGCACGGTGGACATCGTCACGCGTGGGGCCTTGAAGCAGATGATCGCGCCCGGTCTGGTGGCCGTCGGCACACCGATCGGGGTCGGCCTCGTCTTCAAGCTCTTTGGAGTCGGGGCGGAGGCGGTCGCGGCGATGCTGATGATCGGGACGATCGCCGGGATCGTCGTCGCGACGCTTCTGAACAATGCCGGCGGCGCCTGGGACAACGCCAAGAAGTACATCGAGGCCGGCGCCTATGGAGGCAAGGGCTCGCCCGCGCACAAGGCTGCGGTTGTCGGGGACACCGTGGGGGATCCCTTCAAGGACACCGCGGGTCCATCGCTCCACGTTCTGATCAAGCTGCTTGCGACGATCACGCTCGTGCTCGCGCCGCTCTTTATCTAGCTTCCCCTCTGTCATCCCGAGCGGAGCGAGGGATCTGCTCCGGCACAAGTGCCGAGGGCAGATCCTTCGTCGCTGCGCTCCTCAGGATGACATGGCAGGTCAGACGAAGCGGCAGAGGATCTCATTGGAGACGAGGAACCCCTTCTCCGTGAAGCAGACCGCGCCGTCTGCCTCGGAAAGGAGCCCTCCCGCGCGCCAGTCCTCGTAGTCTCCCGCCAGAAGCCCATCTTCACTGGCCGCAATCCAATCCTCGATCCCCCGCCGCGGCACCCCTTCGGAAAGCCGCAAGCCGAGCACGATCCGCTCCCGCGCCTCTTCCTGCGGATCGACGGGGCGGTCCAGCGCCGTCGGGCGCTCGCCGGTTTCCAGCGTCGCGACGTATTGCGGCAGCCCCGAGACGTTGGCCCGACGCCGCCCGCTCCAGAACTCGTGCGCGGAGACCCCGAGCCCCAGCGTCGGCGTCCGCCTCCAGTACTTCAGGTTGTGCCGCGCTTCCCGCCCGGGTAGCGCCCAGTTGGAGATTTCGTAGTGGCGAAAGCCTTTTGCGCGGACCCGCTCGCCGAGCTCGAGCCACAGGTCGGCCTGCGCATCGTCAGAGAGATAGCGTTCCGGCTGCAATCGCCTGTCCTCCTCAATCGCCCTGGACTTCTCCGTCTCGAGAAGGTAGACGGAGACATGGTTCACGCCAGCCTCGCAGAGGCTCTCGAGGCTCCGGCGGAAACTTTCGGCCGTCTGGCCCGGCAGGCCCAGGATCAGATCCCCGGAGACGGAGAGCCCCGATTCGACAAGAGCAGCCAGTGCGTCCCTCGCCAGCGCCGCGTCGTGGCGCCTGCCCACCCCTGAAAGCTCCGTATCCTCGAACGACTGCACGCCCACCGAGACACGGTTGACCCCGGCGTCGATCCAGGAGCACACATTGTGCGCGGTCACATCCTCCGGGTTTGCTTCCAGCGTGATTTCGGCTCCGCCAGAGACAGCAAACCGCGCTCGAAGGGTGTGGAGAAGGCGGGCAACCGTCGCCGGTGGCAGAAGCGAAGGCGTCCCTCCCCCGAGATAGATGCTGTCGAAGGAAGATCCCGAAGCCTCGGGCTCGAGAAGCGTCGCTTCCCGCTCGAGGGCGCAAAGGTAGGCCTCACGGCTCGAAGGGTCCGTCGTGACCACGAACGCGCAGTAGCCGCACCGCGATGCGCAGTACGGCAAGTGGACATAGATCCCGGCGGCAGGTCTCACGCGTTGCTCCCGCCAAACGCTTCCTCCGCTTCGGCGGCGAGCTCGGCGCCGAAGGGAAAGACCTTGCGGAAGTTGCCTTCGCGCACGATCGGCGCCAAATCCCGTCCCGACTCATCGATCCAGCGCGCCGCCGCATGGAAGAGCGCCGCCCGGTGTTCGTCCTCGAAAAGGGCCAACGCCTTTTCCTCCAGACGGCCCGCGGCGGCGGCGTTGCCGGCCGGCTCGAAGAGACCCACCGGACGCGGAGGAACGCTCGCCAGACCCATGCGCGCACACGCTTCGGTCACGCGCAGGAGGCCTTCCCGCAGCTCTGCGCTCCAATCCCCGTGGTACACGCGATCAAACAGGCGGTCCGCGGATTCCGGGTCCAGGGCCGCCGCCGCCTGGACGATCGCGCGCCGCGCCCGCCCATCCTCGGCCGGAAGGACCGGCGCGAGAAACTGGGCCCCGGCGTCCCGGGCGGCGGAAACGGCCCCATCCACAGCGGTGCGTTCCGAGGTCCACCCCGGCAGAAGCGGCAGCAGGCAGCCCGACGGAATCCCACGGGAGATCGCGGCGGAGAGCGACGCGGGCGCCCGTCTCTGCCCGGGAACCCCGCAAAAGAGGGCCACGCAGGCCGACTTCGGCTCACCCGGGAGACCCTCCGGCTCAGGATCCAAAAGGTAGACGGCCCGTCCGGACCGCAAGGCGCCCTCGGCCGCCGCCTGGTAGGCTGCGCGGATCTGCTCTGCTTCCTCGCCGGGACCTACCAGCGCCGGCCCGGCAGGCAGCCGCGCGAGAGCGGAGCGCCAGAGCTCGGCATCCGCCGGGCCGACGGAAACGGTGCCGTCCGCCTTCCGAGCCATGAATCGCCTCTCCAGCGGGTCAAAGCGAAATGGGAGCTGGCCGGCTTCTCCCAGACAAGGGAAGACCCGCACCGCGATGCGTCTGCCGGCCAGCTCCCATTCACCTGGCCGGACCGCCGGCAGTCGCGCTTGGCTGGAAACGATCATCGGCGTCCGCCGGAGCGAGGCGTTTGGACGCGGCGTCTCCAGCCCCGCGTGCCGTAACGCGCGAAGACGTCCACCTCGAAATTGAGAAGCCCGCCCGGGCGCAAAGAGGCGAGTGTCGTGCGAAGCCGCGTCTGCGGGATCACAGCCACCTCGAAGTCCCGCGCGCGTCTGTTGGCCACAGTCAGACTGATGCCGTCCAAGGCCACGGACCCTTTCTCCACAACGAACCGGGAGAGCCCTCGCGGGATCGAAAAGCGGTATCGCCAGGAATTGCCCGAGCCGGCCACCGACAGAAGGCGAGAGACGCCATCCACATGGCCGAGCACGAAGTGGCCGGAGAGGCGGTCGCCCAGGCGCAGCGCCCTCTCTATGTTGACGAAGCCGGCGGCGGCGAGGCGACCGAGTGTGGACCGGCGCAGCGTCTCCGCGGAAAGGTCGGCCACCAGATCGCGGCCTGCGCGGATCGCGGTCAAACAGACGCCCGAGATGCACACGCTCTCTCCCTGCCGGAACCGGCCGTGGCCCGAGTGGGGTCGAACCCGCAGGAGAGCCCCTCTGCGGCGCTTCGTCAGCGAGACGACCCGGCCCACACCCATTACGATGCCGGTAAACACGATGGCCTAGCTCCTACGCGCTCTCTCGACTCTCCCGGTGATCAGCAAATCCTCCCCCAGTCTCTCGACCTCCAGACCCTCCAGACGCGGCGTCGAGGCCAGGCGGAAGCCGCCTCCGGCGACGGCGGCCAGCGCGCCGGCGCCACCCAGGATTCGGGGCGAAAGAAACACCGCCACGCGGTCCACACAGCGCGCACGAAAGAATTGCCAGAGCGTCGCCGCTCCGCCCTCGACGATCAGGCTTGTCACACCCCTGCGCGCCAGACGCGAGAGCAAAGCGCCGACGCTAACCCGCCCCGGCCGCGGGCCCGGCAGGTTCCAGACCTCCACGCCGCGGGCCGCGAGGAGTCTGGCCGTGGGATGCGCCCGGGCAACAGCCGTCACGACCAGAACCCTCTCCGGCCGGCGGAAAAGCCGCGCGTTCGAGGACACTCGAAGACGGCCGTCCAGCAGGATGCGCCAGTGCGGCGTGCCCCGGTTGATGCCGAGGCGGCGCGTCAGGCGCGGGTCGTCGGCCAGCACCGTGCCGGCGCCAACCAGGACCGCGTCGTACTCCTCGCGCAGGAGGAGCGCCCGGTGGCGAGCCTCCTGTCCGGTGATCCACCGCGTCTCTCCGAATCTGCTCGCGATTCTTCCGTCCAGCGTGGACGCCCATTTCGCCAGCACGAACGGGCGGCCAAGGGCCACCCATGTCCGGAATTTCTCGTTCTGCCGCTCCGCCCGGAGGCGCGCCGATCTGTCCGCCCTGACCACCTTCACACCCGCGCGCCCGAGCGCCCGCAGGCCTCGCCCCGAAACGAGAGGATTTGGGTCGGTTCCCGCCACCACGACGCGCTCCACGCCGGCTCGCAAAATCGCCTCCGTGCAGGGCGGGGTGCGGCCGATGTGCGGGCAGGGCTCGAGCGTGACATACAGGTCGGCTCCCCGCGCGCGGTCTCCAGCGTTTGCAAGCGCCTTCACTTCGGCATGCGGTCCGCCGGCCCGCCGGTGGAATCCCTCCCCGACCACGCGCCCCCGGCGGACGACGACGGCTCCGACCATGGGATTGGGGGAGACGCCGTAGCGCCCGCGCTCGGCAAGCTCGAAGGCGCGGTCGAGGAATGA
>JBOGJN010000525.1:0-1864 GCA_050745445.1 Thermoanaerobaculia bacterium | reverse complement strand
TACCACGAAAAATGAGCGACTATCGCTCAATTATCAATATCCAATCGTTCCGCTGACGCTGACCGTCTTTCCGCTCCAAGAGGTCGAACGCCTGATCAAGTCGCTGCTGGGAGGGTGGCCGAGTAGGATGAAAGTCCGGCGGAGCTCGCGCCCGGCGAGCCGCGCTACGCCTATGTCTACGGGATGGCCCTCGACTCCCGGGGATTTCCCCCGGGCGCTCCGGACGCTGAAGGCCGCGCATGACCGGCACCCCGGCGACCGCGACGTGCTCGAGGCGCTGGCGATGGTGAGCTTGAAGTCGGGGGACCGCGAGGCGGCGCTTCGCTACGCGAAGCGGCTCGTCGCCCTCGCCCCCGAGGATCCGCGGGGGCCGCAGCTTCTGAAGCTGCTCTTGCGGTAGTCGCCGAAACCGCTGGCGAGAGGGCGATGAGACCAGGGCCTGTTCGCCAGAATCGAACACGTGATCAAGTCGCTGCTGTGAGGGTGGCCGAGTGGGACCAAAGTCCCACCTGTCCCCGCGGCGGCCGCGCTTGAGGATGATGGTACCGAGTCCGCGCCGTCGGGGCCTACGGAAGGGGTTTGAGATCCTCGAGAATCCGGCGCAATGCGATGGCCCGGACTTTTCCGGCCATGGGAAACGAGTGAACACCGGCGTGGACGACCACGAGCTCTTTCAGTTGCAGGTCTGCGAGCGCCACGTGCATCGAGCGGGTCAGGGAGGGCGCCGTTGTCCTCTTGAACTCGAAACCGAGACGACGGGTTCCGCGGATCACCAGCAGGTCCAGCTCGGCGCCTGAGTGCGTGGCCCAGAAGAAGCACTCCTCGGGCCTCGCACCGAGGCGCGCGACGACCGCATCAAGGGCGAAACCCTCCCAGGAGGCGCCCACCTTCGGATGGGTCTCGAGGGCGCGCTCCGTGCCGACCCCGAGCAGCGCGTGCAACAGACCGCTGTCCCGGACGTAGAGTTTGGGAGCCTTCACCTGTCTCTTGCCCAGGTTCTCGTGCCAGCTCGGAAGCTGGCGCACCATGAAGGTCTCGGTCAAGATGTCCAGGTATCGCTGTACCGTGGTGTGCGCCGTCGCCAGCGACCTCGCCAGCTCCGAAGAATTCCAGAGCTGTCCGTGGTAGTGCGCCACCATCATCCAGAAGCGTCGCAGCGTGGGAGCTGGCAGTCGCAGGCCGAGTGCCGGAATGTCTCTCTCCAAATAGGTTCGGATCAGCTCCCGCCGCCAGCGCAGACTCTGGCCCTCCGAGCGGGCCAGAAACGATTTCGGGAACCCGCCCCTCCGCCACAGTCTGGCCCACTGCGAGGAACCGACTTCGTCCAGCGAGAACCCGCCGAGTTCGTAGTAAGCGATACGCCCGGCCAGGCTCTCGGAGGTCTGCCTCAACAGGTCCGGAGAGGCGCTGCCCAGAACGAGAAAGCGTCGGCCCGATCTGGGTTGGTCCACAAGAACTCGCAAGGCCGCGAAAAGCTCAGGCCGTCGCTGCACTTCGTCGATCACGATGAGACCCTTCAGCGGGCCGAGAGCCAGCAGCGGATCGGCGAGAAGCGCGAGGTCTCCGGCGTCTTCCAGATCGAAGATGGTGACGCGCTCGCCGTGCCCGGCCACGAGCCGCCGGGCAAGCGTGGTCTTCCCGACCTGGCGCGCCCCGAGGATCGCGACGACGGGGAATTGCCGGCGCAGAGACTTCAGCCGGCGGAGGTGGCCGTGCCGGGAGATCACGGGGAAACTGTACCACGAAAAATGAGCGACTATCGCTCAATTATCAATATCCAATCGTTCCGCTGACGCTGACCGTCTTTCCGCTCCAAGAGGTCGAACGCCTGATCAAGTCGCTGCTGGGAGGGTGGCCGAGTAGG
>JBOGJN010000524.1:0-1747 GCA_050745445.1 Thermoanaerobaculia bacterium | reverse complement strand
GGTCGCATCACGGGTTGCCGGGCCGTCGAGGTTCAGGGTCAGGGAAGAGGCGAGGCCAGTAACTGCGACGGTTGATCCTGCTGATATCCGTGGGTTGGTTACCACCTTACTGACGTCTGTCAGGCGCCTTCCTCACTCTAGGGACGAGGGTCGGCCGAAGCCGCCTCATAACGCCGCCGAGGGTTGCGCCAAACCGCGGCCGCGCCTCTTCCCTGACCCTGCCGGGATGAACTCTTCGTTCTCACGTGTCGATCTTCACCTCCCGGGCGATGGCCCACATGAACGCGACGAGTTCACGAGCGATTGCGGTGACAACCACGTTGGGGTTCTTTCCCCGGGCGACCATCCGCCGGTAGCGCTTGCAGAGTCGGACCTGCGCCTTCCAGGAGATGTCCTGGATCGGTTTGGGGAGATGCTCGAGGCGCTTCTGCAGGTGAGGGGCGACCTTGGCCGGGTATCGGTAGGCCCATGCGGCCTCGACGAGCGCGCGGCGGGCGTGGCCGTTGCCGGCCTTGGTGATCGGTCCGAGGCGGCGGGACTCGCCGCTGGAGTATTCACTGGGGATCAATCCGACGAACGCGGCGAGCTGTCTCGGGTTGTCGAAGCGCGTGATGTCTCCCAGTTCGGAGGCGACGATGAGGGCGACGGTTTCTTGCACACCACGAAGAGCCTGGTAGGCATCGACGAGAGGGCGAAGGCGCCACGCCGGCGCGAGGTCGGAGAGTTCTTTCTCGAGTCGGCGCACGCGGTCAGTCTGTTCGGAGACGGCGCGGAGGGACTCCTGAAAGACGATCTGCTGCGCGGGTGTGGGGCAGACGACTTTCGCGAGGTATCGCAGGTGGGCTTCGTTCCAGTTGGCTCGGCCCGAGTAGTTAAAGCCGAGGCGCAGCAGGAAGGACTTCAGACGGAGCTTCGCAGCCTTCAAGACGGAGAGGGCAGCTTCTCGGGCACGCGACAGGTCGCGGACGGCTTCGTCTTCGACGCGCGGCACGTAGACGGCGGTGAGATCGCCGGAGCGGAGGAGGCGAGCGAGTTGCGCGGCATCGCGCCGGTCGGTCTTGACCCTCTCGCCGGGCTTTCGGGGGATGAGGGAGGGAGCGACGACGATGCAGGAGACTCCCTTCCCGGTGAGCTGGCGGTAGAGTCCGTAGCCGCACGGTCCGGCTTCGTAGGCGACCAGGAGGCGAGACGCTTTGCTGTGGAGCCTTCGAAGGAGCTTGTCGACGTCGGCTTCCCTCGTTCCGATGCGGCCGACGTAGACGATCTCGGAAGAACGATCGGCGTCGGCATGGGCGACCGCAATGGCATCCTTGTGAACGTCCAGACCGACGTAGAGCGTGGTAGTCTCGCGCATGGCTGACCTCCGTGTTCGAGCGTTGAACGAGAACTCAACGGGCGGCTCTGGCCCGATGAAGGCTAACCCGCGAAATGGACGGGGGTCAGCCGCTTCGCTGAACGGAAGTCATACTGTCTAGCCGTACAGATCAAGCTCGCGCGTGTACGGCGATGGGAGGTTACCGATGTCGGAGTTCTGGAGGTGCCCAAAATGCAGTGCCGTGCTCAAGAAGAGCACCGCACCGGGTATAGTGGCCGACCTGGAGCATGGTGGTTCTACCATCGGCGGGTGGGTTACGTGTGAGAACTGCTCTTCCAGTTACAACGCGGGTGAAGTCTACGCTGGCAAGTACGACGTCTCAGCTGACGAAGCCTACGTGTGGGCTCGAGCAAGACAGGGGCACACCAGTTC
>JBOGJN010000523.1:0-1574 GCA_050745445.1 Thermoanaerobaculia bacterium | reverse complement strand
CTGCGGATGTCGCAGAGAAAGTCATGCGCCGCCGGAGGGTCGAAGTTGCCGACGTTGGAGCCGAGAAAGAGGACCAGCATCGTGCCGCCGGCGCGGGGCTCCGCAGCCGCGCGGCGCAACCCCTCCTCGTAGGTCGCCCGATGCCCCACCACCGAGACATGCGGCAGACGGCCGAGCGTCCTCTCAGAAAGCTCGAGGGCGAGCGGCGAGATGTCGATCAGATGCACGGAGACCGAGCGCCGGCGGCTTCTCAACGCCTCGGCGAGCATGGCGATCTTCTCGCCGCTGCCGCAGCCGAGCTCGACCAACGTCAGAGGGTCGGAGAGCGGCGCGACCATCTGACCCGCCCACCGGGACAAGAGCCTCCCCTCCGCCCGCGTGATCCGGTACCAGGGAAGCCAGCAGATGGCCTCGAAGAGGCTCGAGCCGAGGCCGTTGTAGAGGTACTTCGACTGGATTTGCTTTGGCGAAAGCTGGAGATCCCGCTTGACGTCCTGTGCGAACTCCGCGACCGCCTCCGCGGGAGGCGCCTGTGCGTTGACGGGGATGGTCATGGGGGAAAGATTTCGAATTTCGAATTTCGAATTTCGAATTTCAGGTCTCTCATGGGCTCACACAGCGGAACGTGGCGTAGAGGTAAGGATAGTTGCCGCGGAACCAGTTGCGGACGCTTCTGCGCAGCAGTTCCTTCGCGGTCGCGGGCGATCCTCCCTTCAAAACGAAGTGCTTCCCGTCGAAGAAATCCGTGGAATAGACCGGATAGGAGGGCATGGGCTGGAAGCCCGGGAACCCCGCAAAGACCGTCGAGGTCCACTCCCATCCGTTGCCGAGAAGATCCTGGACGCCCCAGGCGCTTGCGCCGGCGGGGGACGTGCCGACCGGCACCGGGTCGGGATTGCGGAAGTCGAAGTTGCCGCGGGTCGCATCGGGCGGCTCCTCCCCCCAGGGATACGAGCGCTCGGTGCCTTCCGGCGTCCCGTAGGCCGCCCGGTGGAACTGTGCCTCGGTCGGCAGACTCCTGGACTTCCAGCGCGCGTAGGCCGAGGCCTCGGCGTGGGAAACATAGACGGGCCAGGCCGCAGGCAGCGGGAAGAGCTCGTACATGCCGCGCCAGAACCAGCTCTCGCCCTGCCGCTCCCAGAAGAGCGGATGCCGGACATCCTCGTCCACGCGCCACTGCCACCCCTCGGCGTCCCAGAGCTCCGGCTTGTCGTAGCCTCCCGCTTCAACGAACTCCAGGTAGTCGCTGTTGGTAACGTCGTAGACATCGATCTCAAACGCGGCCAGCTCCACGGCATGCATCGGAAACTCGTTGTCCCAACCGAAGGGCACGAACTGGGGATCCGCTCCCAGCGTGGCGCGTCCGGCAGGCACCCGCACGGTCTCCCGACTTGGCGGCTCGCCTCCGAAGACCGGGGCGGGCGTGCCTGCCGGGCGGATCTTCTTTTCAAAGGGGAGCCGGTGCCACATGTAGCGCAGCGTCTCCTGGTGCATCGGCTCGTGCTCGAGCACCGTGTAGACAGCCAGACCCCGGCGCAGGACCGGGTTATCGTCGCGCTCGATGTCCTTTCTTT
>JBOGJN010000522.1:0-4133 GCA_050745445.1 Thermoanaerobaculia bacterium | reverse complement strand
CTGGGGAACAACAAGTTCGAAGATCTTTCAGTGATCTCGGGAACGGGTTTCGATTTGGAGGGGAACCCTCAGGGCGGCATGGGCGTGGCCGCGGGGGATCTGGACGGCGACGGCCTGCCCGACATCGTGGTCGCCTACTACGACGAGGAGACAAACGAGTATTACCGCAACCTCGGGTCCGGAGTCTTCGAGGATCTCGCGATCTCTTCGGGTTTTGGCCCGCCCGCCTGGAACTTTGTCGGTTTCGGGCTGACCCTCCTCGACATAGACAACGACGGAGCTCTGGACGCCTTCATCGCCAATGGCCACATCTGGGAACGCCCCCAGAGGCAGGGAACGACCTACGCGCAGCGCCCCTTCCTGATGTGGAACGACGGGACAGGGCATTTTCGGGAACAGGGGTGCGGGCCCGTCTTCGAAAAGCCGTTCGTTGGGCGCGGCAGTGCCATCGCCGACTACGACAACGACGGGGATCTCGACATCGCCGTATCGAGCTCGGGCGGCCCGCTGCAGCTCCTGCGCAACGACGGCAAACACGGCAACTGGCTGGGCGTCCAGCTCATCGGCAAGAAGTCGAACCGGCAGGGAATCGGCGCGCGCCTCACGGCCGAGACATCCGGCGGAAGGAAGCTCACACGCTGGGTCCAGGCGGGCAACAGCTACCTCTCCTCCTCCGATCCGAGAGTTCTGTTCGGGTTGGGCGCCGGGAAGATCGTCCAAAAGCTGACGATCGATTGGCCGTCGGGCACGGTCCAGGTCTTGGAGGACGTCCCGGAGGGCAAGTACATCCGGGTCGTCGAGGCACCCTCCAAGTAGCGGTGGACTCGATCGAGGACCCAGCTACGGCAGGTTGAAAGTCTTGACGAGGAAGACGGCCATCTGGCCGCGGGTGTTGGGATTGTCGGGGCAGTAGCGGAGCGGGCTCGAGCTACAGCCGCCCGTGACACCCTCCAAGTAGAGCTGCTCGATCCAATCCACGGCGAAGGCCGGGGTCGGCGTACATTCAACGTCCTGGAAGATGCCGTTGCAGGCGGGCGGCGCGTAGCCCGGGCCGTGCTCGGCCTTCAGCAGGAAAACCGCCATCTGCGCCCGCGTCACCGCGTCGTTGGGGCAGTAGAGAGGCGGACTCGTTGAGCAGCCGCCCGTGATCCCCTCGTTGTAGAGCTGCTCGATCCAGTCGGCCGCAAATCCGCTCGGGCAGGGTACGTCCCCAAACAGTCCCGTGCACGCGGGGGGTGCGTAGCCGCTTCCGTACTTGCCCTTGAGAAGAAAGACGGCCATCTGCGCGCGAGTCACGGAAGCGTCCGGGCAGTACTTGTTTCCGCCGCATCCCGCCGTGATGCCGTTCTTGGCCATCTTGGCGATATAGCTGTAGAAGGGGTGCGAGGGCGGCACATCGAGGAAGTCGTAGCAGGAGGCGCCACCGTCGCCGTAGATCCAGCGGATGGCGTCCTGGTCGTCGGTCCCGAGCGAGGTGCGGTCCTGCGCGGTCGAACGCATGATAGCCGCGTCCTCGTCCCCCCGGCAGACGTCGTGAGGCGAGACGTCCTGATCGGAGTGCCCCGGGCCGAGCGTGTGCCCGAGCTCGTGCTCGAGCACGGACTGGACGATCGTCGAGCTGAACTCGTCAAACGTGCAGAAGGAGCGAAGCCAGACTTCGCCTTTGGTGATCGTGGTGTAGCTCTCCCCACGCCAGGTGTTCGTTCCGCTTCCACTCGGTCCGCCGCACGCGATGACGCCGGAGCCCGAAATGCATGTGCTCCAGCCGCAGTTCGAATTGCTTGAGACGTTCAAGTGGATCCGGTCCGTTCCGCTGCCAACGGTGTAGTTGATGGCCGAAGTAGGGTCGTCGGTCCACGTGGCGAGAGCGTTGGTCGCCTCGGCAATGCCGCCTCCGGTCATGTTGGCCATGCCGTCGAGCGTCCAGGCGTCCGTCGCCCCGTTATTCCAGCGCCATAGGCCGCCGATGTTTCCCCAAAGCGGAGTCTTCTGGCCCGCCTTGTTCGGATGGAGGACCGGCGTGAGCTCCCCCACAGGCTTTCCCGTCAGATCACCTGCCGACCGCGCCCCGTTTCGCAGGAAGTCGAGGAATCGCGATAGGAGGCGGGGTCTTCGGGCATCCTCGCCCTGATCGCCCGGATCGCGACGCACGACGACGCCGGGGTGGACTCCCCGCGCCAGATCCGGCAGTGGGAAACGAGTTCCCTGCTGGTCCTGCCAGACCTCGAATTTCCCCAGAAGCATCTCCGCCGTCTGGTAATCCCCCTCGGGCCGGGAGATGGCGAAGACGATGACCTCGCGGCCCGGCACGTATTCCGGCCGTCCCGGAAGCTCGAAGAAGCGCCCGTCGGGCAGCCTTCCGCCCGCCTGGCGGAGGGTGAGGTTTCCGGTCAGGTGTCCCTTCAGAATTGCCAGAGGCTCGATGTTCGTCACGGTCTGAGGACGCCCCCGGGCGTCTTCCACGGTCTCGCTGGAAAGCACGATGCCATGGACGATGACATCCGCGCGCCGGTAGAGCTCGCCGTCGGAGATCGGAATCACACTCGTGGCGAAAAGGGACGAGCCGCCGAGAGGGCCGGAAGTCAGAAGGACGACGAGGAAGACAAGCCGCCCGATGCAGCTCCCTCTAAGGAACCTCAGGTTCCACCCGCGTTGCCCTCTGTGCATGCTTCTACATTCTCCGAACGCGCCGCGGAGCCAGGAAAGTCCCCCAAAGGAGGATTCGCCTACTAACCGGCTGTTCGAAAAGAAGTTATCTCGGGGCGGCGGAATTTCCCTTAGGATCTCCTGCCGGAGGAGGAGTCTTGGCCCTTTGTTCTCTGGGCGCTTTCATTCTTTCGGCTTTCTTGCCCTCGACGGGTCCGACTTCGCCGATCCTCGGGCAGTGGGAGTCCGCCGAGCGTTCAGCGGGCGGCCGCGGAGAGATCGTGGAGTTTCGTCCCGACGGATCGTTTCTGCAGATGGTGGCCGCAATGGGTGATGCCACCTTCGAGGTGCGGGGAGACGGGCTTCTGACGTTCTGGAAGGACAACGCAACCGGCAAGACGTTTGTCATCGAAAACAGAATCGACTTCGAGGGCGATGTCCTGCTCCAGAAAGACGACCAGGGGAACCTCCTCGACAGCCTGCAGAGAATCGCGAGAGGCCGCGGGTCCGACCCGCCTCTGGTCGGGAAATGGTGCTCCGAGAGTCTCCCCGGCGTGGCGACCTTGCGGGAATTCACGCGGGACGGAAAGATGTTCATCCGCTTGCTGATCACCGCGGCACACGGCCGGTTCAGGATCTCCGGTGACACCCTGACCACCGATTCGGACCGCTCCCCGTCGAGGACTTTCCGGTTTCGCGTCGAGAATGACCTGCTGACGGTCATCCCCGCAGGAAGCCCGGAAAAGAAATTCAAACGCGCGGAGACGACGCTCTTGCAGGATATGCCTTGACCGGGATTCCCCGCAGGCGGATCTCGCCTTCTACTGCAGACCAAACGTCTTCGTGAGGAAAACGGCCATCTGCCCCCGGGTGTTGGGGCCGTCGGGGCAGTAGAGCAAGGGGCTTACGCTGCAGCCGCCGGTGACACCCTCGGTGTAGAGCTGCTCGATCCAATCCACAGCAAAGCCAACCGGGCACTGCACGTCGCCGAAGATGCCCGGCGGAGTGCAGGCCGGCGGTGTGTAGCCCGAGCCGTGCTCGGCCCGTAGCAGGAAGACCGCCATCTGCGCCCGCGTCACGGGATCGCCGGGGCAATAGTTGCCCCCGCCGCAGCCGGCCGTGATCCCCTCGATGGAGAGCTGCTCGATCCAATCCACGGCAAAGCCGCCCGGACAGGACACATCCGTAAAGAGCCCCGAGCACGCCGGCGGCGCGTAGCTCGAGCCATGCTCGGCCCTCAGTAGGAAAACCGCCATCTGCGCCCGCGTGACCGGGCTGTCGGGGCAGTAGTCGCCTGCGCCGCAGCCGGCCGTGATGCTGTTGCGGGCGATCGTGTCCACGAAATCGTGAAATGGATGACTGGGAGGCACGTCCAGAAAGTCCACCTGAACCTTCGCGGAACCGGCCGCGGAGGGACAGCCTGCGGAAGATGTCTCGATGACGCTCAACCCCATCGTCGTGCCGGGCGGCCCCGCGTCAAACAAGAT
>JBOGJN010000521.1:0-1620 GCA_050745445.1 Thermoanaerobaculia bacterium | reverse complement strand
GTCCGCGCAGTTTTTTCCGGACGGCCGGCGCGTCCTGGTGTGCGGCCACGAAGAAGGGCACGCCGTGCGCTGCTACTCGCAGGAGATCGCCGCGGGCAAGCCCCATCCCCTGACCCGCGAAGGGACGAGCTGGGGCTTCGTCTCGCCTGACGGCCGATCGGTCCTCGTCGCCGGAAGCGCCGGAGATCTCCTCCTCTACCCGGCGGAAGGTGGCCAGGCGCGGGCCGTCAACGGCGCGGCGCCGGGCGACGAGGTGATCGAGTGGCCAGCGGACGGCCGCTTTGTTCTGGTCCGCCGCACATCGGAGGTGCCCACCCGTATCGAGCGGCTCGATCTTTCGACCGGCAAGCGGGACCAGGTGATGACACTCGGCCCGACGGACCTGACCGGGGTGTTGGAGATCGGAGCCGTCGTTCTCTCCGAAGACGGGAAGTGCCACGCGTACAGCTACCGCCGGTCGGTCTCGCACCTCTTTCTGGTGACGGGCGCCCGGTGAGTCAAGTGACGCTCCTGCGCCGTGCCTGCGCCGGAATTGCGACCGTTCTACAATTTGACGATCGATACAGAAAAAGTAAGAGATACTGATGGGGGGAGGAATCTCCATGGCCCAGGCGATTGTCTCGACCAAGTACCAGATCGTCATTCCGAAGGCAGTCCGGCAAGACGCAGGCATCCAGTCCGGACAGGTGGTTCAGATCATCGCCCGCAACGGGGTGGTGACGATCGTTCCGGATCAGCCCTTGAAGAACCTGCGCGGTTATCTGCGCGGGATGAAGGCGAAGGGTCTGCGAGAAAAGAAGGACCGAACGTGATCCTGGTCGACTCGTCGGGCTGGATCGAGTTCTTTACCGGGGGGCCGCATGCGTCCGGTTACGGCTCGTACCTGGCGGATCTGTCCGAGGTCGTGACGCCGACCGTGGTGCTGTACGAGGTTTACAAGATCATCCGGCGCGAGAGGTCCGAGGAAGAGGCGCTTCTGGCCGTCTCGCAGATTCAGAAGACCCGGCTGGTCCCGCTCTCGGAGACGATTGCCCTGGATGCCGCCGAAATCTCGCTTGCGCACGGGCTCGCGATGGCCGATTCCATCACTTACGCGACGGCGCGGGCGAAACAAGCGGAACTGGTGACCGGCGATGCCGACTTGCGCGGGCTTCCCGGTGTCACCTGCCTGGCGAAGCGCCGCCGGTGAATTGACATGACGATTTCCACCGGCAGCCGCCTGGGACCCTACGGCGCGTTGGCGACCGCCGCCCGCGCGAACGGATTGCGGGTCGTCGGTTCCGCAATACAAAAGTGACGCTCGCGGCGAGAACACACTTGGGCCCCTACGAGATCCTCGCGCCGCTCGGCGCGGGAGGAATGGGAGAGGTGTGGCGGGCGCGGGACGGCAAGCTCAATCGCGAGGTGGCGATCAAGGTGCTGCCGGAGGCGTTTGCCACGGATGCCGAGCGGCTGGCACGGTTCCGGCGGGAGGCGCAGGTGCTGGCCTCCTTGAACCACCCGCACATCGCGGCGATCTACGGGCTCGAGGGATCGGGTGGCGTCGAGGCGCTGGTGCTGGAGCTCGTGGAAGGGGAGACGCTGGCGGAGCGGCTGGCGAAGGGTGCGCTGCCTGTGGAC
>JBOGJN010000520.1:0-1658 GCA_050745445.1 Thermoanaerobaculia bacterium | reverse complement strand
TGACCGATCGGCCCTGATCACAACTCACAAATCACCAATCACAAATCGTTCCACGAAGCCGGCCGTTGACCGTCCGCCCGGCCACAGCGGAAAGCCAACCTGATAACATTTCGCGTCCATGGGTCCTGTCTGGAGGCTCATGAAGGGACAGAAGGACATCTGCCACCGGTGTGGCCGGGAGATTTTGGACTTCCCCGCCGTGGGGCGTGTCGTGGACTTTCAGTTTCTGCCCGAGCAGAAGTACTGCTGGGACTGTTACCGATACCTCACCCCGTTCCTCGACGACATCGCGCCCGAGTCCCAGGATCCGTTCCAGCCGGTGACCAAGCCCGCGATACCGTGACGGATCTCCTCGCCTCCTTCCGCAGCTCCGACCTCGCTCCCCTGGCCGAAAAGGTCCTCGCCGGAGACCGGCTCTCGTTCGAGGACGGCGTGCGCCTCTTTGCGACGCGGGACTTTCTGGGCCTCGGGCGTCTGGCCAACGGTGTCCGGGAGAAACGGCACGGCAACCTCGCCTTCTACAACGTGAACCGGTACTTGAACCCAACCAACCTCTGCTGGGTGGATTGCGCTCTGTGCGCGTGGGCAAAGAAGGTGAACGAGCCGGGCGGATACGAGATGGCGATCGAGGAGTGCGTCGAGGAGGCGGGCAAGGGCTACAGCGAGGCGGTCACGGAGTTTCACATCGTGGGCGGTCTCCATCCGACCTGGCCCTACGAGTACTACACGGGTCTTCTGCGGGCGCTGAAGGCCCGTTTCCCGGCCGTGCACTTGAAAGCCTTCACGATGGTGGAGCTCGATTGGATCGCGCAGGTCGCAAGCAAGTCGCTTCCCGACACGATCCGAGAGCTGCGCCAGGCCGGGATGGATTCCTGTCCGGGAGGGGGCGCGGAGATCTTCGCAAGGCACGTGCGGGATGTGATCTGCAAGAACAAGATCTCGGGAGAGCGGTGGCTGGAGGTCGCGCGCGAGTGCCACCGGCAGGCTGTGCGCACAAACGCCACGATGCTCTACGGCCACGTCGAGTCAATCGAAGACCGGGTTGACCATCTGGTTCGGCTCCGCGAGCTTCAGGACGAGACCGGAGGCTTCGTGGGATTCATCCCCCTCGCCTTCCACCCGGAGAACACGCCGCTCGCGCACCTGCCGATGTCCTCCGGGCAGACCGATTTGCGCGTCATCGCCGTCGCACGGCTTCTCCTCGACAACTTCCCGCACATCAAGGCCTATTGGATCCAGGTCGGCACCAAGCTCGCGCAGGTTGCACTCTTTTTCGGCGCGGACGACCTGGTCGGGACGGTCGTGGACGAAACGATCACCCACGCCGCCGGCGCGACGACCGCTTCGGGCCTGACGCGCCGGGAGTTCGAACGGATCATCCGCGAATCGGGGCGCGAGCCCTTCGAGCGCGACGCGGATTACCGCCGCGTGGTACGCGAGGGCACCCGGGCAGAACCCGTCTCCGCACTCGCGTGAGCCGGAGGACGGTCCCCGCGCTTTTCGTTGTCGGGTTGCTGGCCGGCGGGTGTCTTGCGCACCATTATCGGTCGAACCCGCAGATCGCCGTCGTGGACGGAGACCCCATCGTCCAGATGGCCGCGCCCTCGAGATTCCCGAGCGTCGTCAAGCCGCCTCTGGTCGCGCCGGATCTGCACAGC
>JBOGJN010000519.1:0-1287 GCA_050745445.1 Thermoanaerobaculia bacterium | reverse complement strand
AGTTCGAAGAGGGGACCAACCTCAAGGCCTGGCTCTTCAAGATCTTGAAGAACACGTTCATCAACAACTACCGGAAGCGCAAGCTCGAGCCGCGCAGCGTGGATTTCGCGGAGATCGAGGACTCCTTCGAGCGGATCGTCCGGCGCGACAACTCCGAGCAGCCCGCCGACCCGGAATCGGAGTTCTTCACCGGCGTCCTGGACGACGACGTCCGAAAGGCCCTCGAGTCGCTCCCGTATGACTACCGCATGGTGGTCATCCTGGCCGACCTCGAGGACTTCTCGTACAAGGAGATCGCCGAGATCCTCGACTGCCCCGTGGGGACTGTGATGTCCCGCCTGTACCGGGGGCGAAAGCTCCTCGAGAAGGCGCTCTTGAAGTATGCCCGCCTGCACGGCTACATCCGTGGGGCCGAGCCCGCCAAGATGAGGACACGGCCGAAGACGCCGGCAGCCTGATCGCGACCCCCCGGGGGGAGGCGGAATTTCGTTCCCGGCGGACCCGTTCTGGCATCTGGTCCGATGAATTGCGCCGAGGCCCGGTTCCTGCTTTATGCCTACCTCGACCGGGAGATGTCCCGGGCCGAGGAGAGCGCCCTCGATCAACACGTGGCTGCCTGCCCGCGCTGCGCCCTGCGGGCCCGTTCGGCTCGAGGACTTGCCCAGCTCCTGCACTCGCAGGTCTTCCGCGCGAATGCCCCCGAGAGGCTGCGGCTGCGTGTCTACAACGGCACGCACTACGCATCGCCCTCCCGCGCCGGCGTGCTCGGGATGGCCGCCGCGGTCGCGCTCCTGATCGTCCCCCTGGTGGCCGACGGCGTGCCCGAGCGGCGGCCGGAGGCATTCCACGCGGCGTCCGCCGTCGGCACCTCTCCGGTGTCGCGGAACATGACAGGCACGCTCGTCTGCCTCCACTGCGAGGCCCTTCGGGAGAGCGGGCTCGAGGAAGCTCCCGAGCGGCCTCATGAGCCGGGATTCTGCACGCAGGAAGGCGAAGTCTGGCGGCTGCTCGACCCGCCCTCGGGCTTTACGAAGGCCTCGATCGGACAGACGATGACTGTCGAGGGCGTGGCCTTCCCGCAGTCGGGCTTCCTGCGCGCCAGCCGGGCTGGTTACTAGCAGAAGTTTCGAGTTTCGAGTTTCGAGTTTCGAGGTTTCGAGCTTAGAGTTCCGCCAGTGGCCGATCCCACCGTCGAAGCTTCCGCTCCCGCTCGTGTCGATCTGGCCGGGGGCACCCTCGATCTGTGGCCTCTCCACGTGCTGCATCCTGGCTCGGTCACCGTCAACC